>CAZFYJ010000030.1:0-14608 GCA_964523215.1 uncultured Sphingomonadaceae bacterium
CGGCGTCGGTGTGGGCGTGGGGGTGGGAGTGGGAGTGGGAGTGGGAGTGGGCGTTGGAGTCGGCGTCGGGGTGGGAGTCGGCGTCGGAGTCGGAGTGGGCGTCGGAGTGGGAGTCGGCGTCGGTGTCGGGGCTGGCGCGGGAGCTGGTGCTGGAGGCGGCGGTGTGTTGTTGACACCCCCGCCGCCGCAACCAGCCAGCATCATCGCCGTGACCAGCAGCGAGGCACCAAGCTTGCCGCGTTTATATGCAGCCCGCATGCCATGAACGTCTGCCATCTGTGCAGATCGAGCACCCGCGCCTGCAATGAAGCCTGCTTTTGCCATGGAGCAACCCCTTATTTCATGACTCGCCAAAACAGGCGATTAACTGCATATAATCACAAGCCAATATTGCCTGCCAAGGGCAATATGTGCCATCTGCGATAAAGCGCATCATTGGTGAAACAGGGCTTAACGGCCGCGCCCCGGATTCCCTTTTTTTCAGGATCAGCCACCCCATGCCCATCCGGACCTGGATTTTTGATCTGGACAACACGCTCTACCACCCGCGCCACCAGCTCTTTACCCAGATCGACGCACGGATGGGCGCCTATATCGCGGCGCTAGAGGGCTGCGATCTGGCGACGGCGCGGACCATCCAGAAGCGCTATTTTCACGATCATGGCACGACACTGGCCGGGCTGATGGCCCGACACGGAGTCGCGCCACAGCAGTTTCTGGACTATGTTCACGATATCGACCTTTCAGTGATCGGGGCGGACGACATGCTGCGCACGGCGCTGGCGTCGCTGCCTGGGCGGCGGCTGATCTTCACCAATGCCGACACGCCCTACGCCCTGCGCGTGCTCGAACGCCTGGGCATCGCCGATCTGTTTGATGCGATCTTCGATATTGTTGCAGCAGATTTCGAACCGAAGCCCCAGCCCGCACCCTATGCGCGGCTGTGCGCGCGCCATGACATAGCACCGCAAACGGCCTTGTTTGCAGAAGACATGGCCCGCAATCTGCGCCCTGCCAAAGCGATGGGCATGACGACACTTTGGCTGGACAATGGCGCCGAAAGCGGCAATCGGGACATGGACCCTGCGGCCATCGACCATATCAGTGATGATCTGGCCGGATGGCTTTTCTCTCACGCCCACGGAACCCCCTTATCATGACCGACATGCCGATCCCTGACCTCACCGCCACGATCAATGCCGCATGGGATACGCGCGAGACGCTGGGCCCATCCTCGACGGGCCCGGTTCGCGATGCCGTGGAGGCAGCACTCGCCCTGCTCGATCGCGGGGCCGCCCGCGTGGCGGAGCCGGATACCGATGGCCACTGGATCGTCAACCAGTGGCTGAACAAGGCCGTGCTCCTGTCGTTCCGGCTGAATGACAATCAGCTTGTGCCCGCCGGCGCGGCCGGTGCCCCGGCCTATGACAAGGTGCCATCCAAATTTGCCGGCTGGAGCGCCCAGGAATTTCAGGCGGGCGGCTTTCGCGTGGTGCCGGGCGCGGTGGTGCGGCGCGGCGCGCATATCGGGCGCAACGTCGTGCTGATGCCGAGCTTTGTGAACATCGGCGCGCATGTGGGCGAGAACAGCATGGTCGATACCTGGGCCACTGTGGGCAGCTGTGCGCAAATTGGCCGCAATGTCCACCTCTCCGGCGGTGTCGGCATTGGCGGCGTGCTGGAGCCGCTTCAGGCCGATCCGGTGATCATCGAGGATGATTGCTTTATCGGTGCGCGATCCGAGGTGGTGGAAGGCGTCCGCGTGGAGCGCGGGGCGGTGCTGGCGATGGGCGTGTTTCTCTCGTCGACCACGAAGATCATCGACCGCGCCACGGGCGAGATCGTGACCGGCCGGGTGCCAGCCTACAGCGTTGTCGTGCCCGGCGCCCTTCCCGGCAAGCCGCTGCCCGATGGGACGCCCGGCCCTTCGCTTGCGTGCGCCGTGATCGTCAAGCGGGTCGATGCGCAGACGCGCGCGAAGACCGCCATCAATGATTTGCTGCGGGACTGACCGGCATCATCATTTTGACACGCAAGGGCTTGTCATAGCTGTATTGCCGTATTAATACAGTTATGATTGGGGATGATGTTTGGGCCATTTTTTCGCACAATGCGCGGCTGTGCTGCTGATCGGGATTGGTGCGCTGCCGCAAGGGCTGCGTGCGCAGGAACCGCCGCCCGCTGCGCCGCCCGGCGCGCTGCTGCCATCCGGCGGGGCCGGCATCTGGTTGCCCGCCGATTTCGCGCGCTTTTCGCCGCGCACCGCGCTCGAAATGGTCAGCCAGATTCCCGGCTTCATCATCAATGCGGGCGAGGACGGCAATCGCGGGCTGGGCCAGGCGCGCGACAATGTGCTGATCAACGGGCAGCGCATTTCGGGCAAGAACAGCGGCGTGGTCGATCGGCTGAACCAGATCAGCGCATCGGCGGTGGTGCGGATCGAGATTGTCGACGGGGCAACGCTCAGCATTGCAGGCCTGTCGGGCGATGTGGCCAATGTCATCACCCGGCCGGACAAGTTTTCCGGACAGTTCCGCTGGAACCCGGAATTCCGGCCGCGCATCAATGCCAACTGGCTGAACGGCGAGATATCGATCAGCGGCAAGCTGGGGCGCACGGATTATACGCTCGGCCTTGCCAATGACAGCTTTCGCAATGGCAACCGCGGGCCGGATATTGTCAGCGATCCGGCGGGCAACCTGATCTTGCGGCGCGACAAGTTCAACAGCTTTTATGGCGACAATCCCGGCATCAAGGGCTCGATCAGCCGCACTGCGGCAAACGGCAACAGTCTCAATCTGAACGCAGCGGCCAAGCTGTTCAATTTCGATGCTGACTCCCGCGCTGTGGAAACGCGCACAGGGCTGCGCACCGCGACCGAAATCAACATCGAGACCGAACGCGAATGGAATGCCGAGCTGGGGGGTGATTATGAATTCGGCCTCGGCAAGGGGCGGCTGAAGCTGATCGCGTTGCAGCGGCTGGAACACAGCCCCGCGACGAACATCTTCACGCGCACCGATCTGATCAATGGCAATGCACTGTCTGGCGGGGCATTCAACTTCGTGGCCGATGAAAGCGAGAGCATCATCCGCGGTGAATATAAGTGGAAGACCAGCGGCGGCACCGATTGGCAGCTGGCGCTGGAAGGCGCCTATAATGTGCTCGATCAGACATCAGAGCTGTTTGCGCTGTCTCCGGCGGGCGCGCTGGTGCCCCAGCCACTGCCCGGGGCAAGCGCGAAAGTGGATGAAAAGCGCGCGGAACTGATCGGCACCTGGGGCCGAACGATCGGGCCGAACATGACGTTGCAGCTCAATCTGGGGGCGGAATATAGCCAGATTTCACAAAGCGGGGCTGGCGGCCAGACCCGCAGCTTCATCCGGCCCAAGGGCAAGCTTGCGTTCAGCTGGAAAAAATCGCCGACCCTCACCCTCAATGCCACTCTCGAGCGGCGGGTGGACCAGCTCAATTTCTTTGACTTTCTGGCCTCGGTCGATCTTGTCAACAATGTGGGCACGGCATCCACTCCCAATCTGGTGCCGCCGCAGCGCTGGCGCGTGACGGCCGAATTTGTGCGCAATATGGGCAAATGGGGCTCGGCCACAGTGGGCGTGCGCGCAGCCTATATCACCGACATTGTCGACATCATTCCCGTGTCGCCGACCGAGGAAGCCGTCGGCAATCTGCCCAAGGCCTATGCCCTGCTCGCCGAGGGCAAGGGCACCCTCCTGTTCGATCCCATTGGCTGGAAAGGCGCAAAGCTGGATATCTCGACCATAGTTGCGCGCTCCTTTCTCGAAGATCCGCTAACCGGGCGGACCCGTTACATCAGCGGGGATACGAAATTTCTGCTCGATATGAGCCTGCGGCAGGACATTCCCGCAAGCCAGGTGGCCTGGGGCCTTGGTTTTTTCCGCATTTTGGGGGCTGCAAATTTCCGGCTCGGCGAAAAGGACTATAGCTATGAATCCCGCCCGTTCCTGAGCATTTTCATCGAGCACAAGAATGTGCTTGGGCTGACTACACGGGCTACGCTGAGCAATCTGCTCGATTCGCGTGATGGCCGCAATCGCGATATCTATGTCGACCGGCGGGATGGGCCGCTGGCCGTGCGCGATCAGCGGCTGCGCGAATTCGGGCGCATCGTGACTGTGTCGATCAGCGGAAAATTCTGAAGCGGGGCAATCAGCAGCATTTGGCTGCGCCCTAAAGGCCCTCGGCCCGGCGCTGATCAAACAGCAGCAGTTCATATGCAATCGATTCCTCGACCAGCCGGTCCCACAGCGCTGCCACCCGCGCCACCGGGGCGCCGATGCGCTCCGCCTCTGCCATGGCCTGGGCAATCACCCGCGCCTTGCGTTCCTCGTCGCGCACCTGTGCCCGGTCGGTCTTGATGCGAGCGGCGGCGGCCATATAGGCAAAGCGCGTTGCGAGCAGGGCCACGATCTCGCGATCAAGCGCATCGACCCCGGCCCGCACCTCGCCCATGGTTTTGCACATTTCCGGAGTTATCATGCCGTTTCTGCTGCCTTGCTATTGTGCGGCTCCCTTGCCGTGCGTGCCGCCAGGATGCAACCCGCGACGATCAGCAGCGTGCCCAAAATCGTCGCACTGGTCAGCGGCTCGGCGAAGTAGAGCCAGCCCAGGATCGCGGCCCACAAAAAGGCGGTATATTCGATCGGGATCAGCACTTGCGCCTCTGCCCGCGCATTGGCCCAGGACAGCAGCAACAGGGATGTGACGGTCAACATGCTGGCCCCTGCCGCCATCCAGAGCAGCGCGGGCCCCGGCAGCGCAAGCCGCGGCACCGGCGCGGGCGCCGGCCAATAAGCGGGGATAATGCCCGCCGGCGCATTCCACAGCACCACCAGCAGCGGCACCGCGACCAGCAGGAAGGAGGAGGCCAGCAAATTCTGGAAAAAAGCGATTTCAACGGGCCCCGCGACCTGCGCCTGCCGCCGCGCCAGCACCAGATTATAGGCATAAAGCACGGCCGATAGCAGCACGGCCGCGATGCCCCACAGGGCCTCTCCATCCATCGCCTCACGCCCCAGCCGTCCGCCGATGATGATGATCACCCCGGCCAGGCTGAGCAGCGATCCGACGATGGCCGCGCGGCGGATGCGCTCGCCCAGCATCAGGCTGGCAAAATAGAGCGCAATCAGCGGCGCGATGAACGACATGGCAATCGCTTCTGCCAACGGAAGCCGGATGATCGCCCAGAACCATGCCAGAGCCATCGCCACCATTACCAGCGAGCGCTGCACATGCACGCGCAGCACGGTGTGGGAAGGCCAGGGCTTGCGCATGCCGAAAAAGGCCAACCCCATGATGCCTGTGCCGATCAGCCCGCGCCACAGCAGCGCATTATAGGCCCCGATGGCAATACCGACATCCTTCATCAGCACGTCCATCAGCGTGAACAGCGCGATGCCAAGCGACGCCGCAGCGATGGGCGCAACGGGCACCTTGTGGGGCTGGCCCTGCATATGCCCGGCCGCTATCTGACGGCCGTCTTTGCTGGCGGCTTGTTTGCCTGATCTGCCACAGGGCCGGGAGCATCTGGCACTGGCAGGGCAGTGATCACCTTTTCGCGCAGCAGCGTCGCCGCATCCGGCAGCCACAAATTGGCATTGGGCGTGGCAATGACACGGTCGATGAAAGTGCTGCTCAATCCTGCCTGACGATAGAAATCCATCATCATCCGGTCCGTCAGCGCATCGCTCAGCTTGTATTTGTCCCTTTTGTCGGCGCGGTGGGCGCCTTTGTGAAAGCCGAGCTTTGCGCCCGATCCCAGCGTGCGTGCGCTGCCGGCCAGAAACATGATGGTGCAAGCCGATGCGCACAGGCCGTTGACGTGGGTCGCCACGCCGCGTTCACGAATGCTGCGCGCCATCAGCTGTGCGGCAATGATGATGCCGCCAGGTGAATCGAGCACAATGCGCTTCAGATTGGGTGCACTGCCCAGCGCGCTGCGAAAGGCGCCCACGGTCTCCATCTCGATATCGCCGATCAGCCACAATTCCTCTCCGCCCTCTTCAAGGCTGATGGCAAAAGGCAACGCATCTTCGGCCACGATGGCATCACCAGGCGAAGGATTGCCCATATGCTGCGTCTGCGCGGCCAGCGGGGATGCGAGCAGCGCTGCTGAAAGCCCGAGCTTGAACAGTCCGGCGGCGATACGCGCGGCGACACGCCCCGGCTTCATCATCACGCGGCCTTGCCGTGGAGCACATCCATGCTCACACTGGTGCCCGCCTCGATTTCCGCTGCCTTTGCCTCGACCAGCCGGACAATATGATCGATCATGTCGGCATCCTGAACATGATGATCGGTGACGCCGGAGAGATAGACCATGTGCTTGCCCTGGCCGCCGCCGGTGATGCCGATATCGGTCTCGCGCGCCTCGCCCGGGCCATTGACCACGCAGCCGAGCACCGAAAGCGACATTGGCGTCTGGATGTGCTGCAGCCGCGCCTCCAGCGTCTGCACGGTGCGGATCACGTCAAAGCCCTGCCGCGCGCAGCTGGGGCAGGAAACGACGCGCACGCCGCGGGTGCGGATGCCCAGCGTCTTCAGAATTTCGAAACCGACGCGAACCTCATCTTCGGGCTCTGCCGAAAGCGAGACGCGGATCGTGTCGCCAATGCCGAACCACAGCAGCGATCCAATGCCGATCGCGGATTTGACCGTGCCGGCAATCAGCCCGCCAGCCTCTGTAATGCCCAGATGAAGGGGGCAATCCACGGCCTCTGCCAGCTGCTGATAAGCAGCGACCGCAAGGAAATGGTCGCTTGCCTTCACGGCCACCTTATATTCGTGAAAATCATGATCCTGGAGCAGCTTGATATGATCAAGCGCGCTTTCCACCAGCGCCTCCGGGCATGGCTCGCCATATTTTTCGAGCAAATCCTTCTCGAGCGAGCCGGCATTCACGCCGATGCGGATGGCGCAGCCATTGGCCTTTGCCGCACGCACCACTTCGGCCACACGCTCCGACGCGCCGATATTCCCAGGGTTGATGCGCAGGCAGGCCGCGCCATTATCCGCCGCCTCCAGCGCGCGCTTATAGTGGAAATGAATATCCGCCACCACCGGCACGCGCGCGGCACGGGTAATCGCCTTCATCGCTGCAGTCGATTCCACGTCCGGGCAAGACACGCGGATGATATCGACCCCGGCTTCCTCGCACCGCCGGATCTGATCGATCGTGGCGGCCACGTCGGACGTCGGCGTGTTCGTCATGGTCTGCACCGTGACGGGGGCATTGCCCCCAACAGGCACTTTGCCAACCATGATCTGGCGGCATTGGCGGCGCGTGATGTCGCGCCAGGGGCGGATCGAAGACATGAGCGGCATATAGTCGGGCTTCGCAGCGCCCGCAACGGCCAACGCCATGTGGCGCAAAGGCAACAGCCCATGGCCAAGACACATCAGGCTGATCGTTTTTTCTTGTGCAACGCAACAAAACTGTGCAGCGTGGCCTGGTTGTGTGAGGATCGTGCGCCCGCCGGGCGACAATATCTGCGGCCCGCACAGCAGCAGGCGGGACGATTCGCACATTTTTTCAGACCCAAAAGGGGATATATTATGCGTACGTCCATTGTCGGCCTGGCCGGCCTTCTCTCCGTTCTCTCGGCCGCCCCTGCCCTGGCGCAGGATGAAGCACCGGCCGAAGAAAGCAGCATCACCGTGACCGGCGGTGCCACGGTCGTGTCTGACTACCGCTTTCGTGGCATTTCCCAGACGGACAAGAATTTTGCCGTTCAGGGCAATCTGACGATCAGCCATGATAGCGGCCTCTATGTCGGGCTGTGGGGGTCCTCAATCGACGATTATGTGGCCGCAGGCGGCGATCAGGAGATCGACATCATTGCCGGCTTCAAGAAGGAAGTGGCAAGCGGCACCACCATCGATGTGGGCGCGACCTATTATTATTATCCCGGCTCCAGCAACGTCATTCCGAACTATAACAGCGATTTCGTGGAATTTTACGGCGCGGTCTCCGGAACGCTTGGCCCAGTGACGGCGAAGGCGACCGTGTTCTACGCGCCAAAGCAATCGGCGCTTTCGGTCGGTGCCGGCAATGAAGACAATGTCTATCTGCGCGGCGATTTTTCGGCTGCCATCCCGAACACACCCGTCAGCCTGACTGCCAGCTTCGGCTACAGCTTTGGCCCCAGCTTCATCACGATTGGCGATGAATATGCCGATTGGTCGCTGGGAGCGACCTACACGAAGAAGAATATTACGCTGGGCGTGGCCTATGTCGATGCGAACAAGGCATTGCTCAGCCCGATCAGCGGCAAGAACATTGCCAAAGGCGGGATTGTGGGCACGCTGGGCGTCGCATTCTGATCATCGGATAAACGCTGCATGGGCCTATTGGTCTGTGCACAAAATTGCGAAAGGGGCTGGCCCAAAAGGCTGGCCCCTTTTTTGCGCTCTGTGTCATGCAATGGTGACAGCTGTGCGCCGGGCAGCCCCCGGTGGCACCTTATCCCAGCGCCGCCTGTTTCTCCTCAGCCAGCCGGTCCAGCTCGGCGCGGGTCTTTTTCTCGCTTGCGGTTTTCAGCTGGCCGCACGCGGCATCGATATCGCGGCCGCGCGGCGTGCGCACCGGCGCGCTGATCCCGGCTTCAAAGATAATCTCGGAAAAGCGGCGCACACGCTCTGGCGTGGAGGTGTCATAAGGCGCGCCAGGCCAGGGATTGAAGGGAATCAGGTTCACCTTGGCGGGCAGCTTATAGGCCTTGATCAGACGGACGAGTTCGCGCGCATCGGCATCGCTGTCATTCTTGTCCTTCAGCATCACATATTCAAAGGTGATGCGCCGCGCATTGTTGGCACCCGGATAGTCTGCGCAGGCCTGAAGCAGTTCCTCAATTCCGTATTTGCGGTTCAGCGGCACGATTTCATCGCGGATGTCCTTGGTCACCGCGTGGAGGCTGACCGCAAGGTTGACGCCAATTTCTTCCCCGGCCCGTGCCATCATCGGCACCACGCCGCTGGTCGACAGCGTGATCCGCCGTTTCGACAGCGCCAGCCCGTCGCCATCCATGACGATGGACAGCGCATCGCGCACATTGTCGAAATTATACAGCGGCTCGCCCATACCCATCATCACGATATTGGTGAGCAGGCGGCCTTCGGGATCATAGCCCTTGTCTTCGCCCGGCCGCGGCCATTCTTCCAGCGCATCGCGCGCCAGCATCACCTGCCCCACAATTTCGCCCGGCGTCAGATTGCGCACCAGCCGCATCGTGCCGGTGTGGCAGAAACGGCAGTTGAGCGTGCAGCCGATCTGCGAGGAAACGCACAATGTGCCCCGATCCGCATCGGGGATGAACACCATTTCATAATCCTGCGCATCTGCCGTGCGCAGCAGCCATTTGCGCGTGCCATCACTGGAGACTTGCTGCTCCACCACCTCGGGCCGGCTGATGACAAAGCGATCGGCAAGCCAGGGGCGCATCGGCTTGGCAATGTCGGTCATTACGGCAAAATCGGTGACGCCGCGGTGATAGATCCAGTGAAACACCTGCTTGGCGCGCAGCCGCGCCGCCTTTTCGTCCAGTTGCGCTTCCTGGAACAGCTGCCGGATTTGCAGTGCTGTGAGGCCGACCAGATCAATGCGGCCGTCGGCACGCGAGGTGATCGCACGCGGGGTGACGACAGGATCAATATGGCCAGGAATCTGCATGACGCGGGCTATAGAGCGCATTAGGCTGCAAATCCAGACACACAGATTGGGGACAATATATGGATCAGCTGTTTACGCGCTTTGCCAACCGGACTGCTCATCTGGTGGGCCAGCCATGGTCGTTCGTCGTCGCCGTGGCCTTCATTCTGATCTGGGCAGCAACAGGGCCCTTGTTCGATTATTCGGATACATGGCAACTCGTGGTGAACACCAGCACCACGATCATCACTTTCCTCATCGTGTTCCTGATCCAGAATTCGCAAAACCGTGATGCCGCAGCCATACAGGCCAAGCTCGACGAGCTGATCCGCGCCCTGCCGAAAGCACGCAATGAGTTTGTCGGCATTGAACATCTGAGCGATGCAGAAGTCGAGGCAATCCGCACGGCTTTGGAAGCCGAAATTCAGCAGCGCAAAGCCGAGGAAGAGACCAGTGTTCGCCACAGGAGCGTATCGACAGTGGATCGCTTGCTGAAGCGGATTTAGCGCCGCGCACAGCCAAGCGCGGCGGCATCGATTGCGCTGGCCGCGCCTTTCAGACGATAGATATCGACCAGCCGGCCGCCGCTCAGCGTAACGGCTTCGATGCGCAGCCTTTCGGCACTGCGCATGGCGCTGACCAGGGCGGCATCCATGCGCTTGTCCTGCGCCCATCCATTGTTGCTGCCCACGGCGAGGGCAAAGCGCTGGCCATTGACGATCGCGCTCGCCGCGCGCACATTCGCTGCCAGCCGCACCTGAAACTGGCCACGCACGCCCCGCTGCGGCCAGTGGCCGACGCTGGCAAAGGGGCGGATGCCGCCGCCGGTCGTTTCATCGGGCTCGGCAATGGCATAGCAGCGCGTGCCATCGGCATCGCGAAAGGCCCCCCAATCGCCGAAGATGCCGAGCGCACTGCGCGCCAGGGCTGCATCCGCGATGAGGACGAGCGCAAGCGCCGCCGCCGCGCCGCCAGCGCTAGGCCGCACCGCCGCGCCCATCGGTAAAGCCGCCCTGGCCCGCGCCGAGGTGGATAAGGCGTTCTTCGCCATTGCCGATCATCACGATCGAGCCTTGCGGCACGGATGCCGCCACGGGTGCGCCCACCTTTGGATGCGGATCTTGCCAGGTCAGAATCCCGCGCAGGATGCGCGCGGTCATCCCATGAGTGATGACCAGCCGGTCTTCGGTAATGTGCTGGGTATCCGCGATCCAGCTGATGAGCCGCGCGGCAATATCGGCATAGGTCTCGCCGCCTTCGGGAAACTGGCGAAAAAGATGTGTTTCGGGATCGACCAGCGGCCCATTCGCAGCCAGTTCGGCGGCGATGTCCGCATAGCTGCGCCCGCTCCACGCGCCGATATCAATCTCGCGCAGCCGAACATCCGTGTGCACCTCGTGCCAGTCTTCGCCAATATGGTCGCACAGCACGGCCAGCGTTTGCAGCGTGCGGCCATAAGGCGATGACCACAGGCTGAGCGACTGGCGGGTGCCAAGAAAGGTCTTGAGCGCCTTGCCCATTGCATCGGCCTGGAGAAATCCGGTGCGCGTCAATGGCGTATGCACCTGATCGCCCTGCATGCGCGCATTGGCGTTGAACACGGTTTCGGCATGGCGCGCGATGAAAATGCGACCCGGCAAATCTGGCTTTTGCGTCATTGGCCGCACATGACATGCCGCTTGCAGCAACGCAATGACACGTTAAGGAAGGCAGAGGAATATTGGCAGATTCGTGCATCGGCGCGTCGCCAAAAATGCGAGACGGGGATTTTTCGGCAATGCAGGCGACGATTGAACGTGCCACCCTTTTGAAGAATCTGGGCCATGTCCAGTCAGTTGTCGAGCGGCGCAACACCATTCCGATATTGTCCAATGTGCTGATCGAAGCCAATGCGGATGGCTCCATCCGCCTGATGGCGACCGATCTTGATCTGCAGATCGTGGCCACGATGGCGGCAAGCCATGTCGAGACGCCGGGTGTCACCACGGTTTCGGCCCATCTGCTGTTTGATATCGCACGCAAGCTGCCCGATGGCAGCCAGGTGGAGCTGAATGCTGCGGATGGCGAAATGCGGGTGGCGGCCGGGCGCTATTCCTCGCGCCTGAAGACGCTGCCGCGCGATGATTTCCCGGTGATTGCCGAGGGCGACCTGCCCCACAGTTTCGAGCTGCCCGTGGCGGCGCTGGTGCAGATTATCGACAAGACGCGCTTTGCCATCAGCACGGAGGAAACGCGCTATTATCTCAACGGCATTTTCCTTCACACCAGCGAGGAAGGTGGCGCGCCCGTGCTCAAGGCGGCTGCAACCGACGGCCACCGCCTGGCCCGTGTGTCGCTGCCCCAGCCCGAAGGCGCAACCGGCATGCCCGATGTCATCGTGCCGCGCAAATGCGTGGGGGAATTGCGCAAGCTGCTCGATGAAGTGGAAGGCAATGTCGAAATCAGTCTCTCGGCCAGCAAGGTGCGCTTCACGCTTGGCAGCGCCGTGCTGACCTCGAAGCTGATCGACGGCACATTTCCGGACTATAGCCGCGTGATCCCCACTGGAAACGACAAGCTGCTGAAAATCAATCCAAAGAGCCTGATGGCCGGGGTGGACCGGGTGGCGACGATCGCGACCGACAAGACCCGCGCCGTCAAGGTCGGGCTGGAGCGGGACAAGGTGGTGCTGTCTGTCACCTCGCCCGAAAATGGCACCGCGACAGAAGAAGTAAGCGGCGAATATCCCGGCATGCCAATGGAAATCGGGTTTAATGCCCGCTATCTGCTGGAGATATTGGGGCAGGCCAACACCGAAACCGTGGAATTGCACCTTGCAGATGCGGCCGCGCCGACACTGATCCGCGAAAAAGACGATTCAAGCGCGCTTTACGTGCTTATGCCGATGCGCGTATAGCCTCTGGAGGGCCAGCAATATGAGCATAGCCCCCCTGTTTACTGCGCATGCAACGGCCACAGGCGGCCGCAATGGCCACAGCGCGACAAGCGACGGCAGCGTGTCCGTCGATCTTTCGATCCCGAAGGAAATGGGCGGCCCCGGCAAGCCCGGCGCGACGACACCCGAGCATCTGTTTGCAACAGGCTATGCCGCCTGCTTCTGTTCCGCGCTCGAATTTGTGGCGCGCGGGCGCAAGGTGGATGTGACCGGCCTTTCCATCACTGCCGACGTGACCATCGGATCGCGGCCGGAAGGCGGCTTCGGGCTGGAAACGACGCTGACCGCGCGTCTGCCCGGCCACGAACCGGCAGCAGCGCAGGAGCTGGTGGAGGCAGCGCATGAGGTTTGCCCCTATAGCAATGCGACCCGCGGCAATATGCCGGTGACGCTGCGCGTGATCACCTGACGGATCGCGCACCGCCACATCGGCGTCGACATTGCTTTATCGTGCCTTGGCCACCCGCCAGATGATATTGCCAACATCGTCGCTCACCAGCAGCGCACCATCGCGCGCGACATCGACATCGACGGGGCGGCCAAAGGCATTTTCCTCATCTTTCGAAAGAAAGCCGGACAGCAGCGTCACGGGCTTTGCCTCCGCCGGGCGGCCATTGTCGCCAAAGGGCACGAAAATCACTTCATAGCCAGATGCGGGCTTGCGGTTCCAGCTGCCGTGCAGCGCAATGAACGCCCCGTTTTTCCACTGATCGCCAAGCGCTGCCCGATAGGCAAAGGTCAGCCCCAGCGGCGCGACATGGCTGCCCAGGCCATATTCGGGCCGCCGCGTATATTGCCGCCGGTCCGAAGGGGCCTCGGCGCTGACGCGATAATCTTCATAGCCGCCCCAATAATACCAGGGCCAGCCATAGAAATGGCCCCAATCGACACGCGCCAGATAATCCGGGACCATATCGGACCCCAGCATGTCACGCTCGTTCACCACCATCCACAGATCGCCCGTGACCGGATGATAATCCAGCCCGACCGGATTGCGCGCGCCGCTGGTGAAAGGCACCCATTTTTTGGCCGCCACATCAATTTCGAGAACCGCCGCACGGCAGGCCTCCATGATTGCAGAGCCCTGTCGCTTGCAGGTTTCGGCTTCCATGCCATGTTCGGCAATGTTGCTGGCAGAGCCGACCGCGACATAGATTTTCTTGCCATCGGGCGAAGCAATGATGTTGCGCGTCCAGTGGTTGTTTGGCTTTTGCGCGGGCAGATCGACAATCTTTTCTGCCGGCCCGCCCAGCTTGCTCTCCCCCACGGTGTAGGGAAAGGCCACCAGGCTGTCGGTATTGGCGACAAACAGACGATTGCCAACCAGCGCCATGCCATAAGGCGAATTAAGGCCGGTGACGAGGGGCACGCGCACCTCTGCGGTGCCGTCCCCATCCGCATCGCGCAGCAGCGTGATGCGATTGGCGGATGGCGTGTTGGCCCCCGCTTTGCTGAGGAAATAGCGGAAAAACAGGCCTTCCACGCCCTTGTTTTCACGCGGCGGGCTGTTGGTTTCCGCCACCAGCACATCGCCATTGGGCAGCACCAGCATGTTGCGCGGATGGTCAAGCTTTTCGGCAAAGCGGGACACGACCATACCGGCGGGCGCGACCGGCCTTTCTCCCGGCTGCCAGGGCCGCGGCTCTGCGATATTGACGGTCGGGATGCGTTCGGGCCGGGGATCGGGCAATTTCGGCACCCGCCCGCTCTGGTCAGCCACGCTCAGCTGCGCAACGTCCGGCCGGGTCACGATCCAGCCGGTGATGGCAAGCACCACGATGAGGGCACCAAGCCCGATCAGGATTTTCTTCAGCATGCACTGAAATTAGGGCCGGTGCGCAGCCCATGCAAGCCTGCTGCTTGCCAAAAGCGCTGCTTTGCCATAGCACTGGCGGCAAGCACCGGCGGGCACGGCCCCGTTTCCGGCAGAATAGAATCGTTGTGATGCCCGATATGTCTCCTGATCGCAGCCATGCTGCATCATCATT
>CAZFYJ010000031.1:0-14560 GCA_964523215.1 uncultured Sphingomonadaceae bacterium
ATGCGGGGCGGGAACTGCGCCCACAATGTTGCAGCACCGTGCCCGGCGTCCATGGCCTGGGCGTGCGCTGTGCCGCGCGTGCTGTCGTCAGGGCGCGCTGCGGCATCCGCCGGTGCCAGCCCGGTGCCAGGCCATGCGTCTCGCCACGCAAGGTCGCGATCCGGCGCTGCAGGGCACAGGGGGGAACCCGCCAGCGCCTGCACCAGCGCACGCGCAAAATCCTGCCCCCCGGCATCGAGCGCGGCGGCCAGCAGCGCGGGCATGGCCGCCATGGCTTCGTCATCGTCCGCTGCCCCGGCCAGCCAGTGCGCCAGAAGCGGTGCCGGTGCCTGAATGTCGCGCCATTCCGGCACAGCCATCCGCCAA
Source organism: uncultured Sphingomonadaceae bacterium (assembly GCA_964523215.1). Classification (GTDB taxonomy): domain Bacteria; phylum Pseudomonadota; class Alphaproteobacteria; order Sphingomonadales; family Sphingomonadaceae; genus CAZFYJ01. Next base: position 367 of record CAZFYJ010000031.1, read on the forward strand.
TACCAGCCGTGGGGCACGCGGCCCCTGATGAGCATCAGCATCAGCACGCGCCGCGCCTCATGGACTGATGCGAACCAGACCAGATCGGCCGCTGCCGCACTGTCCACCGCGCCATGGCAGGCGCGATCCTGCAGCGCACGCCATGCAGCGCCGACCCGCGCTGCCGCCTGAAGCCGCGGATCGCCGGTGCGTGAGCCCGCCGCGCCAAGCGCCAGCCGCCGCACCAGCACCAGCCGATCATCATCGCTGATCTGCGTGCGCAGCGCATCTTCGATCAGGAAAGCGCCGTGCGACAGCGGCGCATCTGCCTGCCCATGCAGCCGCAAGCGAGAGACCTGGACGCCCATCTGCGGGGCTAGAGCCTGTCCTGGCGCGCCATGCGCAACGCCTGGCTGCTCAGCTCAAACCGCATGTCGGTGGAAATTGTGGTGATGCTTTGCGACAGTTCGACAATTCGTGCCCGTGCCTGCCCGTCGCTGATATCCTCGACGATCGCGCGGGAGATGATGGCATTGCTGCGATCACGCACCATCGTCATCATGCCGCGGCGAATGATCCGGGAATCGACCGACAGCGAGAGGATCGCCCCGATGCGCGCCGGCGCATCACTGATCAGCCGCGCCGGGATCAGCCGCTTCACCGGGGCGTGGGCCGCGAGCAGCATGCAGATGCGCACCAGATCGTCCATCAGCGCAGCGGCACGTGGATTGGCCCGATCGATCTGCTGATAGCACCAGTCCACCAGGCCCTGCAGATCGCGGCGCTGGCTGCGTGGCACCACCCCCCATTGCGGCAGACCCGAAAGGCTGTGCATCGGCGTTGCCTTGTCGAACTGGGAGAGGATTTCCGCCCATTGCAGGCGGATGACCGGCGCAACCTCGGCAAAGCCTGCGTGCAGGCATCCGGCAATGCCATCCATGCCGGCGAGCAGCTGGCTAGCCATCCGGGTCAGATCTGCGCTGCGATGCACGCCTTGGATCACATCGCCAAGGGTTGCATGCTCGCGCAGATGGGCCTGCGCCTGTGCCAGCGATTGCGCGCGCAGGCTGATCGGATCGATCACAAGCATCTGCAACCGGCGCGAAAGCAGCCCCTTTTCCTGTGCCATGGCTGCCTGCATTGCGCCGCGCAGCATCGGCGGCATCATCGCCAGCTGCGCCTGCTGCTGGGCATGAAGCGCAGCAATGGCGCCCTGTCGCTGCGCTTCGGCAGCAGCACGTTCGCGCGCCTCCTCCAGCGCCCTGATTGCCGCTTCCGCCTTTTCGACCCGCGCAACGGCCGCCGCAACCTGCGGAAACCATTTGACGGGTGCCTGACGCATCAGCGCCAGATAGGTCTCCACCTCATCAGGCGTATCAGGGTGCGCACGCGCGCAGGCGGCGAGCGGTGTTTCGGCCAGGCCCGAAAGCGCTTCCTGCGTGGGGGCCGTGCTGCGATGATTGCTCTCGCGCACCCGCCGATAGGCAACCATGGGGACATGATTGGCCAAAATGGTGGCGCGGCGCAATTTGAGCTCCTCCACGCGCTGCGTCTCTTCCGCCAGCAGCGCCTCTGCCGTGGCAATGTCATGGCGGGCTTCCTCAATCTCGACATCGAGCATGCGGATCTGGCTATAGGCCTCGCGGCCGAGCGTGCGCAGCGTTTCGCGCAGACTGCGCACGCCATCCGCCAGCTTCTGAAACAGGCCGACCCGATCCTCCACCAGCCGCATCAGCGCAATCGCATTGTCGATCGCCTCCACGGCTGCGGTAAAATAATCCGATTCATGGCGCGTTGGCGGCGTGCGCGGAGGGTTTGCCTTTTGCCCTTCCAGCCGCTCGATTTCCCATTTGTTGCGCACATCATCGGTATCGACATATTTGCCTGCATCATCGAGCAGCTGATCGATGGTCGGGCCGGGCTTGGACGGATCAAACTGGTCCTTGTCGTCCTCCGTGCCACCCTTGCGTGCACCGAAACCGGGCACTTTGAGATCGCCAAGCGCAACGCCATCGGGCCGCCCGGCTTCGCCTGCACGCAGCTGACGCAAGGTTTGCAGCACGGCCGTCTTGGTGGCGAGCGCATATTCGAGCGCCTGAACGGCCGGTGCCGGGCGCAGCCGCTCTGCCACGCTCAACGTGCGATCGACAAGGCCCGGCAGCGGGCGCTGCGCCTGGACGTCCAGAAAGCCGAAATTAAAGTCGGTCTGCAATGCCAGCGTTGCCACCAACCCGGAGGATGCCATCGGCGCCAGCTCTGTGCGCACGGGTATGAAATCGAGCTGCCCACTGCCCACGAGCGGACCGATATCGCCAAATGTGCGCGGTACGGGCCGCTCATCGGCAGCCGCAGCGGCTGGGGCCGGCACGGCATCGACCGTTTCAACGCGGATCGGAGCATCAGCGCGCTCCACAAAATCCCTGATGCCGACAGTATCGGACCGGACAAAGCGGCGCAGCGGCGCCCGATCCATGCTGACCAGGCGAAAGCCCTCGTCTGCCTCTGCCGCCACGATATTATTGACGACCGCAGGCCCGGTATCGGCGGCGACCATGGCAAAGGACTTGCTTTGCAGGCCGCCCGCCGCAGCCTTGGCCACATCGACCACCACTTCGTTCTTCATCGAATTTCTGATGAAGTCGCTGATGCCGACGCTGGTGACGCGGGCCCCTTCGTCTCGGATCGCAAGATCGGCCAGCGCGGGCGACGTCACCAGGCGCGATGCCGAATCCGCGCCCAGCATGAATTGCCGCACCCGATAAATGTCCGATCGCGCGCGGACAAAGCCCACATCGATGGCATCATTCGTTGCCTTCAGGCGCGCATCAATCTGCGTCAGAAAAGCATCGATCCCATCTTCGCTTATCCGGGCAAGATCGGCAGCGAGAAAGGGATAGCTGCCCCACAGGCTGCGAAACTGCTCTATGGCAAAGACGAGGCGGCAGTCATTTTTGACAAATGTGCCATGATCGCCCACCCCCTCGACCATGCGGCCCGGCACAGGCTCCCACGGCCAGGGCGCAGGCGCCGTGGTGGAAGTGCCCATCCGGGTGATCCCGTTGCCGGGCAGTTCATCGCCGATCCACAGCAGTTCGCGCCCGTCGCTGGCAGTCTTGCCGAACGCGCCAAATTCGATCGTGCCACCCTTTTGCACAAATTCGACATTGGTGATGATCGCCCCGGCAAGCCCTTTGCCGTCAAAGCCCCAGGCAGCATCGACCGGCGCAGCAAGGCGAATCCAGCCGTCCGCGCTTGGCTTTACGGCAACCGGGCTCGGCGCGGGCGCGCGGTTGCGCACATCGGTTGGCAGCGACCCGAGAAACGTATCGGGTACCAGCCCTGTTGTATCACCCCAGATCAGCACGCGGGTGTCCAAGGGATGGCGCTCGGCCGCCTCCCCTTCAAAGCGCACCCCGGTGAAGCGCAGGGCAAGCCCCTTCAACTGGCTTCCATCGTGCACCCGCACCCACAGCCACAGCATGTCGCCCGCGCCAAGCCGCAGCGATGCATCGGTCTCGGCACGATGGATGGCGAGCGCCGTCCCCGCGGCAACGCGGCGCGTGCGCATCACATTAAGGGGGGGCGCGCCAAGCGGGGTGGGATTGATTTCCTGCTCCGCCGCTGCTTCACCGGCCCAGCTGAGCGGGCTGCCCGTCAGGCTTTCAATGAGCCGTTCATAGCGCCTGCGATAAAGCTCCCGCCGCAACAGCCATTTGCCGCGATCCTCGCGAAATGCCTTGATCGCTTCGCCGAAACGGCCATCAACCTCGGCCTTTTGCAGCAGCCCGGGCTCATACATGGCATCGGGCACCGGGATCATCATTTCCACCCGATCCGGCACGGACATGTTGTACGGCACCAGCGATGCCGCCTCGCGCACCACGGTTTCGAGATTGGAAAGCGGCACTGGCACCGCGTGCACGGCAAAGCTGCCGGGGAAGAAATGCTGCTTCTTGTTGACCGGATCATAGCAGCTTTTGGGCAGCACGCATGCGGGCGGCACGCGATCCAGGGCCGATCGCAGCGTTGCATCGGCCAGATCGGGCAAGCTCACCAGATGTTCGACCATCTGATCGATCCGCGCCTGCCACAGACCGGGATGGCCGGCCTGCGGGGCAATGCCGCTGCGATAGCGCGGGGCCCCGCCGCGGCGCACGACGGCCGCGCGATCGACAAAATCGAGGCTCCAGTCGGCGTTGAAGCCGACAAGTGCAAGCGGAACACCCCAATCCTCCCACGGATGATGCTCGTCCCCCTGAAAGCTGCGCTCCATATCGAAAATGCGATAGGCCAGCTGATTGCGGCGCGATGCGCCAAAAGGCGGCAGGCCATAATCGGCCCCGTTGCCGCTGCGCGCCAGCATCTCGTCCGGCCACAGAAACAGCAGCAGGCGCGCCCCATCCATCAGCTGCAGATCGGCATAGGGGTCATCGCGCGGATCGGGTGGGCAATCCGCATCCTGACGCCCAAGGATTGTCGCTTCAATCGGCTGCGCAACAATCACCCCGGCACGCGGCAAGGCAGCAGCGGCCCCAAGCTTGAAGATGCGCCCAAGCGTGAGGTCGATCCGCCGCGGCGCTTCGGGCAGCAGCCGCTCTGCCAAGGGCTTGCCCTCGCGCCTGCTCTGAATGTCGGCGAGCGCCGCCTGTGACAGCCGCGGCAGGACGAAGGGATTGGCGGGCATGCGCGCCGCGCCAGGCGATGCGAGCGGCCGCAGCATGCGCCCGGCAGCGGGAAGGGGCAGCACGCGATCCGGCTCCAATCGGTCCGATCCGGAACGCAGCAACGGAGCCAATGGCGTGGCCGAGCCAGTCCCTGTGCGGGTCGCTGTTCCGGTGCCTGTGCCTGCACCTGTGCGGGCCTCTGCCAGGGCTGTGTTCAGCAGATCCGCGGTCGCAACCGGCAGCACCAGCTGCAGATCGGCAAGCAGGCATTCCCGGCCGGAGCCAAGCCGCACATCCTCGCCCGACAGCGCCAGCCCGAGGCCTGGGCCGATCTGGATCCGGGCCGCATCGGGTTGCGCGCCGATGGCTTTCAGCGCGGGCAGCAGCGCCAGCCCCTCCACCACGCCCGCCGTCATCGAAAGGCCATGCAGCCGCTGCAGGCCGGAACGCATGGTCTGCTCGGCCGTCAGGGCCTTGTCGGACAGCGCACGGCCCGTGAATGCGTTGATCCGCCGGCGCCACACTCCGCTTTGATCCGGGCGCAATGGCGGGTCCACTGCCAGCACATGCTCATCCTGCAACGGCGCGTGGATGGGGGTCTTTATGGCCATGCTATGGCTCCTCTCGGGCAAGGCGGCAGCGGCATCACAGATCGGCCAGCTTCACGAGGTGTTTTTGCAATCCGGTCATATCGCCGCGCTGCAGAATGTCAGCGACGCGTTCTGCGGCCTCAGGCAGCCGCTCGCTCGCCAGACGATCGAACTGGGCATCGAGCGCAAGCGCAAGGCCGCTCTCCCCAAGCACCAGAGCCTCCTTGGGCGCCGGCCATTCCTCCCCCAGCACGCTCTCAAGGGCGGCGATCCCCTCACCCAGGCGAACGCCGCCATAATCGCTCTCAATTTCGGAGACTTCGGCAACGCTGAGCGTGAGCGGCGTATCGCTTCGCGCCGCGGTCGAGCGTCCTTCGGCGCTGGCCGTGGCCAGCCGTTCAAATGCAGGCCGGGCAAAGATGGTGCGCCCTGTGCCGCTTGTCCGATCGGGCAGCTCCATTCTCCCCGGCCCGGTGCCGCGTCCGCCGGCGGGACCAGCGCCGAGCAGCGGACGCACGGCCTCCAGCACCGCCTCGGCCTTGCCGGTGGCGACCTTTTCAAGATCGCTGACCACCGATGCCGTGAAGATATCCGATCGGGCAATGCGCGGCGCGCCAAGGAGCGCCATCACGCGCGCGGCTGCTTGCGGCGTGGCCTTGGCGTTGAGTGCGGCCACGCGCTTTTCCAGCTTCAGCTTGCCCAGATTTTCGTTCACGATGGCCGAGACAACGATGTCGTCGCCGCTAATGGCAAGCGGCAAACCCTCGGTCTGGGTGCGATGCGCAACGCTGCGCCGCCGCACATACCACAGCATGGGCAGCTGGCCTTCGGGGGCAGAGATATTGGCAATCGCCTCATCAAATTTGCTGCGCCAGCTTTGCTGTTCCTGTGCCAGCCGCGCTGCATTTGCGGCAAGAGCGGCATCCCGCTCGGCCTTTTCGATGTCCTTGCGCTGGCGCAGCAGCAGCGCATCGAGCATCCCGACCGCGCTGCTCTTGCCCGAAAGCGACGGATCGCCGGAGACCGGCATGGACGTGCTCAGCAGCTCGGCGGCGAAACGCTGATAGCGCTGGCGATTGACCGGCACGAGAATGACAATGCCGGTGGCATCAAGCTCATCAGCCGGGCCATCGAGATCGATGGGCGGCAGGGTCAATGATTCTTCGACCAGCGCTGCAATCTCATCGGCAGGCACAAAGGCGATATCGGCATCGATCGCGGGCGGAAAGTAAACCTGCTGAAATCCCCCAGCATCCGCAAACACAGTGCCGACCGGCATCTGCCCGGCGGGCGGGAGCAGCGAAAAATGCTGGCTTGCGGAAAAAATCTGTGCCGGGCCGCGCATCGCCAGCTCTGCAAGCACATCCTGCACATGGGCACGATGCTGCACCAGATGCGCCTCGGCAAGCGCACGCGGGCGCGTGCCAAGCGCCACCTGCACGCCTGAATCCGCTCCGATTTCGCGGCGCACCATCGCAACATCGATCCACATCACGGTGCCACGATCCAGCGCCACCATCGCCAGCGGCAGGATGTTCTGCGGCATGCCACGCGGCTGGCGCCCGAAAATCTGCCGTGCAATCGCCCGCCGCGCCTCGGTGAGCGTGGCCGCACCGCCCATATCCGGCCATGGCGTCATGGTGATGGCCGTCGCCTCGATGATGTCACCATCCTCGATCGATGCCTGCCCGGTCAGCGTGCGGGGATAGGCCGCAATCGGATTGGCCGTGAACTCCACGGGGCGCAGACCCAGAATGAAGACCCCGCTGCGGCTGGAAAGGGGGCTGTTGGGCGCGACCGAAAGGCCCATCACGGCATCAAGCTGGCGCGATACGGCAAGGTCCATCAGCGGCACCTGCCGCGCTGTGGCCAGCATCACCAGATCGCCCTCCGGCGTGATGCCATGGCCTGCCGAAATGGTCAGCACATCACCCTGCACGATATCGGCATCGCGCACCATCAACCCGCTGATCACGCCCGATCCCGCTGCCCGCGCCATATCTGCCTGGCGCTGGCGAACATAATCCTGATCGCGCGTCAGATCCGCTCCGGTCAGAAAACGCCCGTCGAAAAAGCGGGGGCGGCGGCGCAGCCCATCGAGAAACAGCGTCCCCTGGCCCAGCATCTGTTCCAGCGCGCCACGCAGCATCACCTCGCCCCCGGTATCGCTGCCGTTTGCAAGCATGTCGGCAAGTTCCGGCGTATCGGCCAGTGCAATGCTGATGCGGGCATTGGCATCCGTGTAACTGGGCATGGCGTGATCCTTCCTTAGGGCGTGGCGGGCCGGGCTTCGGCATGAGGGGTTTGTGACGGGCAACGTCGAAACGGCCAGGGCCGGGACTGGTCGGGTCGAGAGCAGTGAGGGCGCGGCTGGCGCATCATGTCGCTGGGGCCGGCGTCAGCGCCGTGCCCATCCATTTGCCCGGAAAAAAGATGATCGGGCGCAGGCTGTTGTCGACCCAGATCGGCGTCGCGGCAAGAAAGGCGGGGTCCGCATCCGCGGTCACCGGAATGCCGATCCGCGCCAGCAGGATTGCTGAAGGATCGCCAGTGCGCACATGTTCGGCAAGCGGCTCCAGGGTGCGATCCTCATCCTCGGCAAATCCGTAATCCCAGCTTGCAAGCACGGCCTCCAGCTGGGCAGCGGCAATTTCGGCAGCAGAGCCGCTGGGCTTCGGCCAGAAATTTGCAGGCTTGGGGATCGGGCCGGGCACGGGCGGCGGATCGCCCGGCTGCGGATCGGACGGCGGATTGCCCTCCACGCGCAGCACCGGCTCGATCCGTGGTGTTTCGGCAAGGCGGGATGACACAAGCGCGTCCAGCGCATCAAATGGCCCCGCGGCAAAGCTGGGGGTCTTGCCGCGACCGCAATGATGCGCCGAAAGGAAGATATCGGCGACCACCGCCAGATCGAGCGGCGTGCGGGGCTTTGCGTGGATGGCCGATCGCAGCCGGGCCGGTTGCTGCTGCCGCATTTCGGCAAACCAGCGGCCAATATCGATGCAATAAGGCGCGCTGACCTCGATCAGCCGGCCATGCCGATCGAGCGCGAGGCCGGGCTCCACCCGCACTTCGATGGCGCTGATCCCCGCAGCAGGAGCCGGCGCGTGAACGCGCAATCCAGCCAGCGTGCCAAAGCCCAGCAAATGGCGTGCAAACTGTGCCAGCCGCCCGCGATGATAGGTCTGCTCGGCCTGGAAATCATCGGCTTGCAGCATCACCCCGGTGGCATAGTTCACGCGCTCCGGCGCATAGGCTCCCGCCAGCGGATCATCAATCTGCGGGCTTGCTGCGTATCTGCTGATCAGATCGGACATGGCATGTTCCTATCCATTGGGCCGGAAACGGCCGGGGCGCAAAATGCCGGGCCCGATCGGCCTCGGTTCAATCGGCCTGGGCTCGATCGGCCTGGTGTCAATCGGCGGCCGTTCGATCGGACGGACCCGAAGATCGGGATTGCGGATGATGCGCGGATCAAGCGGGCGCGGATCAATCGGATCGATCACCCGCGGCGCGACCTCCACCACAAGGTCGGCCGGCTGGCTTGCATTTTCGGCATCATCAACGACGACCAGGCGAAAGCGATAGCGCCCCGGCTCCAACCGGTTTTCTACCCTGATCGCGGGCTCGCGGCTGACATGGGGGACATTGACTTTCAGCACTGGCATCGATCAGGCCCGATCCATGAGCGTGAATTCATAGCGCAGGATTTTGCCCGGCGGCGTGTCCTTCGATTCGCTGCCGGAAAGAATGAAGCTTGCCCCGGCTGGAACAATCGGCCGGATCACCTCGCCATTGTCGTTCACCATCTGGAGCGCGGCGGTCGGGGCCGTGCTGTCCTGCACCATGATGGTGAGAAAGGCGGGCTGCGATGCATTGCCGGCATCATCCACCACCACCAGGCGAAAACGGTGCTGCCCGACCGGCAGGGCATTGCCCTCCGTCACTTCGACCTTGACCAGCGGGTCTTCCTGCACCACCGGCACATTCACTTTGAACTCTGGCATGTGCTTGTCCTTTCGATCATCGCCCTGCCGGGCCTTCCCATGTCCACACATATTGGCTGATATTGAGGCCGCGGGCCGCGCGCGATCCAGCCGCGCTCAGCGTGAAGCTGGCCGTGCTCGGCGTGGTTGCGGGGCCAGCGCTGCGGGCAAAGGGCGGCGGCGAGAGCGGGCCATCCGCACGTCCATCGAGCCAGCCCTCGCCCATGATGAGATCGCCGCGCCCGACAAGGCTGCGATCGAGCCGCACACGCTGCACCGGCGGCGCATCCATAAGATAGGTGTCCACCCCCACCAGCGAGGCAGCACCGACAATCAGCGGGCTGCTGGCGGCAAACAGCTGTGGCTCGACATGCGCGGGGCAGGTTTCGGCGCAAATTTCGCCCAGGCGCGCCATGTCCGCGCTGTCGCGGTTGCGCACCAGGATGAGCACACGATGTGCCAGCCGCTCGAAAAAGCTGGTGACCGCCGCGGCGCTGCCCCTCGCAAAGTCCGCATCCTGGCGATAGAGCGCCATCAGTTCGGCCCGCGCCTCTTCCCCCAGGATCAGCGTATCGCCGACAAAGCTGTTGCCCGAGGTCGCCATGCCGAGCGTGAGTGGATCATCGGCATCGGCCAGCCGCGCGCCCAAAATGGTGGCAAAGGTGCGTCGCAGGCGGAAGCCTTCGACAATCACGATGTCCCCGCGGGTGACAGCGCCGCCGAGCACGATCGTCGCCTGGCCGCGATGATCAATGCCGATCAGCAGCGCCCGGGTGATCAGGCCATCGACCCGCACCTGGACCAGCGTGCCGATCCGCGATGGAGGATCATCGGCATCCACCTGCCCGCCGCGCACGGACATGCCGCCCGTCGCCAGCTCGAGCGCCAGCATCAGCCCGCCCAGCGTGCCATGGAGCGCCGCGGCACAAGGGGCCGTGATCAGCCGCTGGCGCAACGCCGCGGGCGCTTCGGATGAATGCGGCGAAATTCCGATCCACTGCCCGATCCATGGCAGCGCGGCATCAGGCGCGGTCGCCGGGTCTGTCAGCCGCCACGCGCCGGCAATGCGACCTTCCATCTCTGTGAGCGGCCCTTCGAACAGCCCAAGGAAGCGCTCCAGAAAATCCTGTGGCGTGGCAGGGCCGGCCAGGCGCGCATCATCCCCATTCAGGGCCTCGCCATAGAAATCGGGCAGATAGGCATCGCGATAGGAAAGGCGATTGGCATAGATGCGCAGCGCCGCCAGTTCGGGCGTCGACTGGCTATCGCCCTCCAGCTCCAGGGCAAGCCACAAATAGCGCCCGGATATGCGCCGCACCCGCGTCTCATGATGCTGAAGCAGCAGCGTGAACAGCCCGGCTCTATCCGGCTGCTGCGGGCAGGCGAGCAGCGATGCCGCACCGGCAACCTCGCTTTCGGCATCGCACCATGCCGCTTGCGGCACGCCCGGCTCTCTCGCGCCGCCCATCGCATGCGCGGCCCAGGCAGGTGCATCCGCCATACGCGGCAGCAGCGGCACGGCTGACTGATCGCTGGCATAAGCGTGGATGCGGATGCGGGCCTGCGGGGGCAGTGCGGCGTCTGCATAGATGCGGTGCCACACCGTGGCTTGCGCCCCGCTGTCGATCGGGCCGATCAATACAGTGCCAGTGCGGGCATGGCGCACGCCGGATAGCGCCAGCAGCGGGCGCACCAGCTCTGGCACGTCGGCCAGTGTCGCTGCACGGCTGCCCAGCGCCGGGCAGGACAGATAGCGCGCAGCAGGGCCAAGGCTGTTGGCGAAGCCCTGCGGCCACGGATTGCGCAGCAGCAGGATGCGCCCCAGCGGGGCCATGGGCTGCGCCACGCGTGCCGGACGATCGGCGGCATAGGTCCACGCCTGTTGTGCCGGTTTTTCGCCATCGCTGGCCATCACCGCCAGCTGCGTCTCCCCGTGCGTCTCCCCGTGCGCGGCACCATGCTTTGCGCTGTGCCACGCCAGCGACCAGGGAAAGGCAAGGCCCGCCGTGCGGCCAAGCGGCTCCCACTGCTGCTGGCCAAACTCGCGCGGCGCGAGCAGCAGAATCTGCGCTGCCTTGCCAGCCTCCCATGCCAGGAGCGCCAGCTGCCCCGATGGCGAGGCTGCAAGCGACACCGGCGCGAGATCGGCTGACAGCCGGGCCGATGCGATGCGGCGCAGCCGCGGCGGCCGGCTGTTCAGGCTGGCCGGCTCAAACCTGTCTGCTGCGGGTTCACGCGCGGCGAGCGGGCGCAGCGGATAGCCGCGCAGCCGGGCGAGCGTGCGCCTGGTCCTGTCCATCGCCCAGACGCCGCCTTGCGGATGGGGGGCCAGCAGATCCGCCGAAAACTGCTTCAGTTCCACGAAATGGATCGGATAGCGGCTGCGCAGATCGGCCATGATGACGCGGCCCTGATGGGCGATATAGAGGATCTGATCAGTGCCCAGCGCCAGCGCCGTGGGTGCCGTGGCACCAAAATCGGGAAGCGGCAGGGCTTCCGCACCCGGCGCAAAGCCCGCCACCTGCACGGTGCGTGCGCTGCCATCCCACCACGCAAAGGTGCCAGCTTCATCGGCAACGGGCGCAGGCTGCGACGCCATCAGCCGTGCATATGCGGGCACCTCTTCGGGCGAGGGCACATCCTGTGCGCTGGCAAGAACCAGGTGCCCGCTGTCGGACAGTGCAAGGCCCGTCGCCATGCCATGCGCCGGCCCGCCCGGCATCAGGCCGAAGCCACCGGGCCCGGCAATCAACCACATGGGAAGGCCGTTCACATCCATCTCAGCACAGCTCCGGCACAATGGGCACGGCCAGATCGCTGTCGTCGGCGCTGCCCGCCCCACTGCCCAAGAGGCCGCCACTGCCAAGGCTGGTCGCGGCAACACTGCCCACGCCCACTTGCAGCATCACCAGCTCCGGCAGTTGCCAGCGTTGAAGCACGAGCCGCGCGCGCCCGCTTGCATCTTCGGGCACGGCACCCCAGCTGGTGCCGCTTGCCGAGCGGACGAACAGCCGCACGGGGGCGACCGCGCGCACACCGGGGATGCGGGCAATCGCCGTTTCGATCAGCCGATCATCAACAGCCTGGCCCAATGTCCAGCCGGTTCCCGCCGCGCCCCCCGGCGCAAGCGGCCACAGATGCGTGCGGATCACGTCCCGCACTGCGGCAAGCACATCGTCGCGCTGCGCCGGATCGACCAGCTCCACTGCCGCCGACACGCCCATGGCCCGGTAATCGGGCGCAATGACATAAAGCTCCGTGCCGAGCGGACGCTTTTGATCAAGCGCATTGAACACCGTTTCGAGCATCGCGCGATCCGCCCGCGGCGCTGGTGCTGCCACCCCGCTGCGCGCAGGAATGACCATGACGGAGACGACGCCGGGCACATTGAACTGGCGCTGGTGCGGCTTGAAACGTTCCATCACCTCGACCCGGCCGACCGCGACCCCCGGCGTGCGCAGCGCCAGCTCGGTCCAGTCGGCCCGGGTGACGGCGCGATCGCCGTGGCGGATGAGCCCAGGAATGCGCCGCTCTGCACTGTCAAGCAGCTCTGCATCGATGCCCCCGCTGGTCGCCAGCGGCTGCAACAGCTTCATTGCCGGCTTGCCTGGGAGCGGCGCAATCTTGGCGAGCGACCCGGCGGGCAAATTGCCGGCCGTGCCCCCGCCCGTGCGGGCCATCGCCACCTGAATGGCGCGCCCTGCCGCCGGCACAGCACCGCGCAGCGCATCGCCAAACCGGATTGTCCCCGCCTCTGCATCAAGGCTGTAGGCGCGTTCGTTGCGCCCGGCCATCTGGACATCGGGCAGCTGGCGCCATGGCACCATGCCCTCTTCCTCTTCGACCTCGATGAGGAGCGATGCCGCCTCGACATTGGCGATGCCGAGCGCGACCAGCTGATCCGACCGACCAGTGCCCAGCGCCACCTGCTGCCGGCCAAGCGTCTTGCGCGCTTCGATCTGCACGGCATTGATGCCCAGCCACATCAGCCGCAGCGTGCCGGGTTGCAAGCCAGCGGCCGGGCGCAGCCTGATCCATGTCACCAGCCGCGCCGCCACGACGGGATCGTCAATGCGTGGTGGCGACTGCCCCACGCCTGCATGCATATTGGCGAGCACATCATTGGCTGGCGCGCCCATATCGTCGCCACCTGGTAGCAGCAGCCGCAGCGTGCCCGGCCGTGTCAGCCCGCCGGTGCGATCCGCCAGCAGATCGAGCGGCAGATAGCGGCTTGCGCCACCGGGGCCGGTGCCCGTGCAAATCTCCCAGCTATGGGCAATGGGCGCGCGCACCGAAATCGGGCTGAGCGGCTCCGGCACGTCGACAATCGGCGCAAAGCCGATGCTGATGGCCGCCCGCTCGCCGCTGGTGCCGCCCGCCAGCTCGCGCCGGGCCGCTGCAATCGCAGCATCGCCCGGGGCCGCCGCCAGAAGCGCGATCCAGATGGAGCGATCAGTCGCCATCAATGCCGGATCAAGCCCGGCCGGATCGGCGGCACCATCCACAAATGCAGGCGTGGTGACATAGGGTTTCGGCGCGGCGGCAAGATCATAAAGCGCCTGCAGATCGGGCAGCAGATCGGCAAAGCTCTGCGCTTCCGCCGCGGTTGGCACGCGCTTGATATAGGCCCGGCCCTCAACCGGGAGCAGCGTCATTTCCTCCAGCGTTTCAAACGGAACCGGCCCGGTGATGCCGTGGCGCGGCGGCACGGTCAGGCGCACGCCCTTCGTCAGATCGTCAAACTGCACCTGGACGAGGCCGCGGGCCGCCTCTGCCGGGCGCATGCCCTGGCCCAGCAGGCGCAGAAAGGCCAGCCGCTGCCGCTCGGGGATCAGATTGGCGCGATAGAGAATGGTGTCGCCCAGCCAGGCAAAAAGATCGATCAGCGTGCGGCCGGGGTCGCCAATGCGCGGATCGGTCCACTCGGGCGTGTGCGCCGGGATGCGGCGCACCAAATAGGCAACGAGATCGTCAA
>CAZFYJ010000032.1:0-14387 GCA_964523215.1 uncultured Sphingomonadaceae bacterium
GCGTCTACAACCGCTATGGCCGCCGCGACAATATCTACAAGGCGCGGATCAAGATCCTGGTCCACGAGATTGGCGCGGATGCCTATGCGGCCCAGGTCGAGGAAGAGTTCGCCCATGTGAAGGCGCTGGGCATCGATCCGCCGGCAGCCGAGCTGGAGCGCATCGCCGCCTTCTTTGCGCCGCCGCCATTTGAGCCGGGCCTCGGCGACGATGTGGATCGCAGCGATCCGGATTTCGCGGCCTGGCTTGACCAGAATGTGAAGCCGCACAAGCAGCAGGGCTATGCCATCGTCAACATCAGCCTGAAGCCGGTGGGCGGCATTCCGGGGGATGCGAGCTCGGCGCAGATGGACCTGATGGCAGACCTTGCCGAACGTTACAGCTTTGACGAGCTGCGCGTCACCCATGCACAGAATATCGTGCTGCCGCATGTCGCAAAGCGCGATCTGCCGGCCGTATGGCAGGCGCTGAACGCCGCCGGGCTTGCGACGGCCAATCTCGATCTGATCAGCGACATCATTGCCTGCCCCGGCCTTGATTATTGCAGCCTTGCCAATGCCCGCTCGATCCCGATTGCGCAGAAGATCGCGACCCGCTTTGCCGATCCGGCGCGGCAGCGCGATCTGGGCGAACTGAAGCTCAAGATTTCGGGGTGCATCAATGCCTGCGGGCATCATCATGCCGGGCACATCGGCATCCTCGGCGTCGATCGGAAGGGCGTCGAAAATTACCAGCTGACGCTCGGCGGTTCGGGCGCGGAGGATGTGTCGATCGGCAAGATCACGGGGCCCGGCTTTGACGAGCATGGCATTGTCGATGCTGTTGAACGTGCGGCCGACACCTATAAGCAGCTGCGCCAGCCCGGCGAGCGCTTCATCGACACCTATCGCCGGGTGGGCATGGAGCCGTTCAAGGAGGCGATCTATGGTTGAACATCAAGCTGATGATGCCCGCGCGCAACCGCAGGATTTGGCCCAAGGCGAAGAGCCCGCCGTCACGCTCGACGCTTTCCTCGATCAGTCGAACGCGACAGCGGTGCGGCTGGAGCCCGATGATGATGCCCGCGCGCTGATCCCGCATCTCGGGCGCCTGCGCCTCATCGAGATTGCCTTCCCCAGATTCCGCGATGGGCGGGGCTACAGCTCGGCCCGCATCCTGCGCGAGGCGGGCTATGCAGGCGAATTGCGCGCGCAGGGTGATGTGCTGGTCGATCAGATTGCCTTCATGAAACGCTGCGGCTTTGATAGCTTTGCCCCGGAAGCCCCCCTCAACCAGGCTGATGTCGAAGCGGCGCTCGGCCGCTTTGCGCATGTCTATCAAGGTGCAGCCGATGCCGCGGTGCCGGTGTGGAAATTGCGGCATGGCTGAGCCGGCCCAGCCGGCGCCCGCCTCGCCCGAAGGGGACGGGGCAAGACAGATTGACCGCATCGACGCCGGCCCGCGCCACACCCAGGCCGATGCCGCGCGGCTCAACGCCATGTTCAGCGGGCGCGATACGCAGGCGATGCTGGCCGCGCTCATCAGGCACGACATGCTGGGCAGTGCGGCGGTCGTCTCGAGCTTTGGTGCCGAAAGCGCGGTGCTGCTGCACCTGATCGCACAGATCGATCCGGCGGTGCCGGTGCTGTTTCTCGATACGGGCAAGCATTTTCCCGAAACGCTCGCTTATCGGGATCGGCTGGCCGCGCTGCTCGGGCTGTCCGATTTGCGCAGCATCACCCCCGATCCGGCGCAGATTGCGGCGCGCGATGTCGCGGGCGAGCGCTGGTCCTATGATCCGGATGGCTGCTGCGACATCCGCAAGGTGCAGCCGCTGGGCCGGGCGCTGGCCGGCTTTGATGCGCAATTCACCGGGCGCAAGGCCTTCCAGGCGGCCACGCGGGCGGCGCTGCCCCGCTTTGAAATTGACGATGGTCGCCTCAAGGTCAATCCGCTGGCCGATTGGACGAAGGCAGATATCGATGGCTATATGGCCGCGCACAATCTGCCCGCGCACCCGCTGGTCGCGGCGGGCTATCTCTCCATCGGCTGTGCGCCATGCACGGCGGCGGTGGCGCCCGGGGCTGATCCGCGGTCTGGCCGGTGGCAGGGCTTTGACAAGGTGGAGTGCGGCATTCATCAGCCAGCCGGCATCAGCCAGCCGGCAGCGGCACAGGGTCGCGCTGACGCAGACGGCTGAACGCGCTTGCGCTTTGGCGGGCAAGCCTGTAATGCCGCGGGCAAGCCGCCCCCTTTGGGCGGCCTTTCTTGTTTTCAGGCCCGATCATCCGCATCGCGCGGCGGGCTGCGATTAGATGACGGAGCAGATCATGGCACAGCCCCTCATGCCCCATGCGACGGCCGCATGGCTGGTTGACAATACGGCGCTCAGCTTCATTCAGATTGCCGATTTCTGCGGCCTTCACATCCTCGAAGTGCAGGCGATCGCCGATGATACGGCCAGCACCAAATATACCGGCCGCGATCCTGTGCGTGCGCACGAGCTGAGCATGGACGAAATTGACAAGGCACAGAAAGACCCGGCCTATCGCATGAAGATGAGCGCCGGGCCAGAGCAGCAGCGGCGCACCAGCGGCCCGCGCTATACGCCGGTTTCAAAGCGGGCGGACAAGCCCGACGGCATTGCCTGGCTGCTGCGCAACCACCCCGAGCTTTCGGATGGGGCGATCTCCAAGCTGATCGGCACCACGCGCAACACCATCACCGCGATCCGCGAGCGTGACCATTGGAACATTGCCAATATCGTGCCGAAAGACCCGGTGACGCTGGGCCTGTGTTCGCAGCGGGAGCTGGATGCGCTGGTCGCCAAGGCGGCGAAAAAGGCGGGCGTTGCCATCATCGTCGACAACAAGCTGGATGGCGAGCGCGAAGCCCTGATAGAAGAGCTGCGCGCAGAGCGCGATGCCGCCAGAGCGGCCGCCGATGCCGCGCTCGATGCGCTGGCCGACCCCGCTTCGGCTGCCGACGGCAAGGCTGGCTGAGGCCCGGCAGGACCAGCCGATCGATGACCGGGGCCTCCTCCCCCAGCGCGCCGCCGCAGGATATGGCGCACGATGCAGCTCAGCAGCCCCCGCATGCCGCGCTGATCCAGCATGAGGGCTGGGAAGCGACCGAACATCGCGGGCTGGTCTATCCGCTGGGAAAGGCCGCGCCAGAGCCGGGTGCCGCGATTCGCCTTGCCGAGGGTGTGGAATGGGTGCGCATTCCCCTGCCCGGCAGCCTGGGGCACATTAACTGCTGGCTGATTGACGGGCCGGATGGCGTCACCCTGGTTGATAGCGGGCTGTTTCTTCCGCTGTGCCGCGATGCATGGAAAGCCGTGCTGGCCGGGCCGCTCGCCGGGCGGCGGGTGGCCGCGGTGCTGTGCACCCATCTTCACCCCGATCATATCGGGATGGCGGGCTATCTGTGCCGAAAGCTGGATGTGCCGCTGATGATGACGCGTGGCGAATGGCTGACCGCGCGTCTGCTGTGGGCCGATGCGCGCACCGATGTGCCGGACGAGGCAGCCGCCCAGCGGCGTGGCGCTGGCTGGGATGCAGCGGCAATGGCGCATGCGGCCGCGCGTGGATGGGGCCTGTTCAAGGCCGTCGTCAGCCCGATGCCCTATGGCTATGTGCGCATTGCCGATGGCGATGCGCTGCCGATTGGCGATGGCGGCTGGCGCGTGGTCACGGGTTGCGGCCACAGCCCGGAGCATGCCTGCCTTCTGAACGTGAAGGCGGGCGTGCTGATATCCGGCGATCAGGTGCTGCCCCGCATCAGCTCCAACGTGTCGCTCTCCATCATCGAGCCACAGGGCAACCCCCTTCATGACTGGATTGCATCGCTCGCCAAATTGCGCAGCCTGCCCGCCGATCTGCTGGTTTGCCCCGCGCATGGCGAGCCGTTTCGCGGGCTCCACACCCGGCTTGATGCGCTGCGCGACGGGCATCTGGCGCAGCTCGATGCGCTGGCCCGCCATTGCGAAGAGCCGCGCCGCGTGGTTGATTGCTTTTCCACGCTTTTTCGCCGCGAGATTGGCGATGGCCAGCGCGAGCTGGCGACGGGCGAGGCGCTTGCCCATCTGCGCTATCTGGAGCGCGCAGGCCGCATCACCCGGCGCACCGATGCCGATGGCGTCTGGTGGTTTGCGGCTGCCTGACCGGCACTGCGCCCCTTATCGCCCGGCCGGCTCCGGCTGTTCCGGCACCCAGCGCATCGCGAGTGCGGCCAGCGCCATCACCCCTGCCGCGCAGGCCATGGTCCAGATCGGTTCGGTGGGAAACAGCCAGCCGAGCAGGCTGCCCATGGTGGTGGCAACCAGCAGCTGCGGCACCACGATGAAGATGTTGAACAGGCCCATATAGACGCCGAGCTTCGCTGGCGGCAGGCTGGAGGCAAGGATTGCATAGGGCATGGCAAGGATCGAGGCCCAGGCAATGCCCACCCCGATTTCGGAGAGGATCAGAAGCGCGGGATCGCGGATGACGAGAAAGCTGGCATAGCCCGCAGCCCCCGCCAACAGGCACATCATGTGCGTGCGCACCTTGCCATGGCGGCGGGCAAGCCATGGCAGCAGGAACAGGGCCGCCAGCGCCGCCACGCCATTATAGACCATGAAGAGAATGCCAACCCAATTCCCCCCTTCCTGATAGGCAGCGGAATTGGCATCGGCCGAGCCGAACATATATTGGGCGACCACCGGCGTTGTGTATATCCACATGATGAACAGCGCGGCCCAGCTGAAAAACTGGGCCACGGCCAGCCGCTTCATGATCTGCGGCATGCCCGAAAAATCGCCGACGATGCTCGCCAGCATATTGTTGCCGCGCCCGGATCGCGCCAGCAGGATGGCAATCAGGCTCGCAATGCCATAGCCGATCAGCAGCGCGCCCAGCAGCATCATTTCGCGTTTCAGCGCATATTCCCGCACCAGCAGGATCACCCCCGCGCCCGCCACCAGCCACGGCAGCACGCTGGCCGGGCTGCGCGCCGCCAGCAGCTGGCGGGTGTCCGCGCCGCCATCATCCGCGCCCTCGCCAAAGGCCGCCATCTCTGCCGGGCTATATTCGCGGGTGGTCAGCACGGTCCACAGCACAGCGCAAAACAGCGCCAGCCCGCCAAACCAGAAGCTGTAGCGCACCGTATCGGGGATCTGCCCCGGCGGCGCGACATTGGCGACCTCGAGATGATCGAGCAGCCACGGGAACACCGATCCGAGCACCGCGCCCGCGCCGATGAACGCCGTCTGGATGGCATAGCCCGTCGTGTGCTGGCGCTTGTCCAGCATATCGCCAACAAAGGCGCGAAACGGCTCCATCGAAATGTTGAGCGCGGCATCGAGCACCCACAGCATCGCCGCGGCAAAGAACAGCGCGGCGGCAAGCCCGCTCAGATCGGCGAGCCCCGCCGGCACGATGCGCGGGCCGATGATGGCGGCCAGCGGCATCACCAGCAGCGAGAGTGCGGCCAGAAACGCGCCGGCAAGGAAATAGGGCCGCCTGCGCCCAAGCCGCCCGAGCCAGGTGCGATCGCTCATATGGCCGATGATCGGCTGCACCAGCAGGCCAGTGAGCGGTGCTGCGACCCACAGGCCAGGCAGATCGTCGAGCGACGCGCCGAGCGCCTGGAAAATGCGGCTCATATTGCCGTTTTGCAACGCAAAGCCGATCTGGATGCCGAAAAAGCCAAAGCTGATGTTGCACAGCGCCCCCAGGCTCTGCTGCGGCTTTTGCATGGTCCCTCTCCCCACATCCGGACGTCTTTATTGTCTGGCTGCAAGACTAGCCGCAAAGTGCCGCTTGCATAGGGCCTATTCGTGCGCGACATACGAATGCAGGCTGGGTCTTGCGAGGCTCAGAGCATAGGAAGCGCCCGTATGGAGAGCGAAAATCTGCGCAGCATTGCCATCATTGGCGGGGGTTCGGCCGGATGGATGACGGCCGCCGCACTTGCCACCAATTTGCAGGGCGCATGCCGCATCACGCTGGTCGAATCGGATGCGATCGGCACTGTGGGCGTGGGCGAGGCGACCATCCCGCCGATCAAATTGTTCAATCAGATGCTGGGCATTGCGCCGCATGATTTCGTGCGCGCGACGCAGGGATCGTTCAAGCTGGGCATCGAATTCGTGAATTGGGGGCGGCAGGGCCATCGCTATTTCCACCCCTTTGGCACGCATGGTGCGGAATTTGATCGGGTGCCCCTGCACCATTATTGGGTGCGCGATCATCTGGCAAACGCGCCCGGCAGCGAAGATACCGCCAGCTTTGATGCGCTTTCGATGGGCTGGGGGCTGGCGCGCCTCGGCCGCTTTGCCGAGCCGGTGGCAGACCGGCGGCTGATCCAGTCCACATTTGACTATGCCTATCATTTCGATGCCGGGCTTTATGCCCGCTTTCTGCGCCAGCTGGCCGAAGCGCGCGGCGTGACCCGCATCGAAGGGGAGATTGTGGCCGTGGGCCAGCAGCCCGAAAGCGGCGCGATTGCTCATGTCACGCTTGCCTCGGGCGAGCAGGTGGCGGCGGATTTCTTCGTCGATTGCACCGGATTTCGCAGCCTGCTGCTGGGCCAGACGCTGGGCGTCGATTATGTCGACTGGTCGCACTGGCTGCCGGTGGACCGGGCGCTCGCGGTGCCCTGCGCACATGATGTTGCGGGCGCCGGTGGCGGCTTCACACCCTATACGCGCAGCACCGCGCGCGACGCGGGCTGGCAGTGGCGCATCCCGCTGCAGCATCGCATCGGCAATGGCCATGTCTATTGCAGCGCCTTCATCAGCGATGACGAGGCGGCCGCCGTGCTGATGGCCAATCTGGACGGAAAGCCGCTGGCAGAGCCCCGCCCCTTGCGCTTCAAGACCGGGCGGCGGCGGGCCTTCTGGGCGCAGAATTGCGTGGCGATCGGGCTGTCCGCAGGCTTTCTGGAGCCACTTGAATCGACCAGCCTGCACCTGATTCAATCGGCCATCATGCGGCTTTTGGTGCTGCTGCCGAGGCGCGATGGCAGCCCGCTGCCTGCGGCCGAATTCAACCGGCTGAGCATTGAGGAGTGGGAGCGCACGCGCGATTTCATCATCCTCCATTATTGCGCGACGGAGCGGGACGATTCAGCGCTGTGGCGCCATGTGAAGGCCATGCCCATTCCCGAAACCCTGGCGTATAAAATCGACCATTTCCGCCACAGCGCGCGGCTGGTCTCCCCCGGGCCGGAGCTGTTTCAAAATGCAAGCTGGCTCGCTGTCTATCTGGGCCAGGGCATCATTCCACAGGGCTATGATCCCGCCGTGGATGAACGCCCCCACGTTGACGCCACGCGCCATCTGGCCCAGCTGCGCAGCGTGGTGGCGCAGGCAGCGGCACAGGCGCCGACGCACCAGCAATTCATCGACGCGCATTGCAAGGCCGCCTTCGAAAATGCCTGATCGGGCTGGCTGACCCCGGAGCGACGTTCTCGACATCGCGGCTGATAATGATGTGGCGATGTCCGGGCCGCCACCTGCATCCACCGGGCCCGAAACGCTCTTGCCAGCGCGGCGCGACCCGGCTATCGGCGCGTCTCCCGATGCCGTGGGGCGCTTAGCTCAGTTGGTAGAGCATCTCGTTTACACCGAGAGGGTCGGCAGTTCGAGCCTGTCAGCGCCCACCACGCCATCGCGGCCCAGCCCTGGCCGCCATGTCGGCATCACGCCGCCAGCTTGCGCAGCACATAGGGCAGGATGCCGCCATTGCGGAAATAATCCAGCTCGTTGGCGGTATCGATGCGGCACAGCGCCTGGAAGGTGAAGCTGCTGCCATCGGCGCGGGTGACTGCGACATCGACCATCTGGCGTGGCGTGATGCCGCCGACATTGCGGATGGTGATGCTGTCATCGCCTGTCAGCCCCAGGGAGAGGCGGGTGTCGCCACCCGTGAACTGCAATGGCAACACGCCCATGCCGACCAGATTGGAGCGGTGAATGCGCTCAAAGCTCTCCACGATCACGGCCCGCACGCCCAGCAGATTGGTGCCCTTGGCGGCCCAGTCGCGTGACGATCCGGTGCCATATTCCTTGCCCGCGATCACGACGAGCGGCGTGCCATCGGCCTTGTGGCGCATCGCGACATCGTAAATTGGCAGCACCTCGTCGCCATAGCGGCTCATCCCGCCTTCGATGCCGGGCACCATTTCGTTGCGGATGCGGATATTGGCAAAGGTGCCGCGCATCATGACGTCGTGGTGGCCGCGGCGCGCGCCATAGCTGTTGAAATCGGCCTTGGCCACCTGATGCTCCATCAGCCATTTTCCGGCCGGCGAATCGGCCTTGATGCTGCCCGCCGGGCTGATGTGATCGGTGGTGATCGAATCGCCGAGAATGGCCAGCGGCCGCGCCCCCTCGATATCGGCAACCGGCGCGGGCTCCATGCCCATGCCATCGAAATAGGGCGGATTGGCGACATAGGTGGAGCCGGCGCGCCACGCATAGGTCTCGCTGCCCTCGACCTCGATGGCCTGCCAATGCGCATCGCCCTTGTAGACATTGGCATAGCGCGCTTCAAACATCTCGCGGCTGATGTTCGCCGTCATCAGATCATGCACTTCGGCGTTGGAGGGCCAGATGTCGCGCAGATAGACGTCCGCCCCGTCCCGGTCCTGCCCGATCGGGGTGGTGGTGAAATCCTCGGTTACGGTGCCTTTCAGCGCATAGGCCACCACCAGCGGCGGCGACGCGAGGAAGTTTGCGCGCACATCGGGGCTGACGCGCCCTTCGAAATTGCGGTTGCCGGAAAGCACCGAGGCGGCGACAATGTCGTTGCCGTTGATGGCCTTTGAAATCGGCTCTGCCAGCGGCCCCGAATTGCCGATGCAGGTGGTGCAGCCATAGCCGACGAGATTGAAGCCAATCGCATCCAGGTGCGTCTGAAGCCCGGCCCTCACCAGATAATCGGTGACCACCTGGCTGCCGGGCGCGAGCGACGTCTTCACCCAGGGTTTGGGCATCAGGCCCTTTTCATTCGCCTTTTTCGCAACGAGACCGGCGGCCACCAGCACGCCGGGATTGGAGGTGTTGGTGCAGCTGGTGATCGCGGCGATCACCACATCGCCATCGCCGATATCGTGATCGGCGCCCTCCACCGGCACCCGCCGGAACCCCTCATGCTTGTAGGTCTGTGCCAGATCGGCGTTGAACACATCGTCAACCTGCGTCAGCGCCACCTTGTCCTGCGGGCGCTTCGGCCCGGCAAGGCTCGGCGTCACGGTGGACATGTCCAGCTCCAGCGTGGACGAGAAGATCGGCTCGACCGCGGGGTCGATCCATAGGCCCTGCTCCTTCGCATAGGCCTCCACCAGCGCGATTGCATCCGCGCTGCGCCCGGTCAGCCGCAGATAATCGAGCGTCTTTTCGTCAATGCCGAAAAAGCCGCAGGTCGCCCCATATTCGGGCGCCATATTGGCCAGAGTCGCCCTGTCCGCCAGCGTGAGCGCGGCAAGGCCGGGGCCATAATATTCGACAAAGCGGCCCACCACGCCATGCGCGCGCAGCATCTGGGTGCAGGTCAGCACCAGGTCGGTCGCGGTGATCCCCTCGGGCAGGCTGCCGGTCAGCTTGAAGCCGACGACTTCGGGGATCAGCATCGAAACCGGCTGGCCGAGCATCGCCGCCTCTGCCTCGATTCCGCCCACGCCCCAGCCGAGCACGCCAAGGCCGTTGATCATCGTGGTGTGGCTGTCTGTGCCCACGCAGGTATCGGGATAGGCAATGGTGGCGCCGGTCTGATCCTGGCTGGTCCACACGGTTTGGGCGATATGCTCCAGATTGACCTGGTGGCAGATGCCGGTGCCAGGGGGCACGGCCTTGAAATTGGTGAGCGATTTGCTGCCCCATTTCAGAAAGTCATAACGCTCCCCATTGCGCTGATATTCGATCTCGACATTCTGTTCAAAGGCGCGCGGATGGCCGAATTCATCCACCATCACGCTGTGATCGATCACCAGATGCACCGGCACCAGCGGGTTGATCCGCGAGGTATCGCCGCCCAGCCGTGCGATCGCATCGCGCATCGCCGCCAGATCGACCACGCAGGGCACGCCCGTGAAATCCTGCAGCAGCACGCGGGCCGGGCGATACTGGATTTCGCTCTGGCTTTCGCGCGGGTTTTTCTGCCAATCGACCAGGGCCTGCGCGTCCGCCGTTGAAACCGTGAAGCCGCCATCTTCAAAGCGCAGCAGATTTTCGAGCAGCACTTTCATCGAAAAGGGCAGGCGCGAGACATCGCCCAGCGTTTCCGCTGCTTTTCTGAGCGAGTAATAGGCATAGGATCGGCCGCCCACATTCAGCGTGGCGCGGGTGCCCAGCGTGTCCTGTCCAACGGTGGTGATATGGCTGCTGCTCATGGCGGGTTCCTGTGCATCAAGGCTGAATTCCGCCCCGCCGTTGCGCGTTCGCAACCAGAGTGTCAAGCCTCTCTAACGTCTGATCCGGATGCATCGCCGGCAGGCCTGAGGCGCAGCAGGATGGCCAGCGCCAGTGCCGTGCACAGCGCCGCCACCGCAAAGGCCGCGCCCCAGAAGATGAACGGCGGCGGCCCCAGGGTGCGCGCCCAGATGCCGCTTTCCGCCCCGCCGGTGAACCAGGCCAGCAGCGGATTATAGAGCAAGGGAGAAACAAGCGAACCGAGCGCCATCACCGCGGCGGCATAGCCCTGCACCTCACCCTGGGTGGAGGCGCTCGCCCGGCGCGTCATCATTGCGGTCAGATTGGGTTGCACCATCGCCTGCACGCCAATGATGGGCAGCAGCGCCCACGCCATCCAGCTGGATGGGGCAAGGGCATAGCCCAGCATCGCCAGCATCGCGCCCACCATCCCGATGGCGGCTGTGCGCCGCTCACCAAAACGGCTGATGATCCGCGGCAGAACCAGGATTTGCGACGCTGCCAGCATCACCCCCACACCGGTGAGCGAAAGGCCGACCAGCGCCTCGCTCCAGCCATAGCGGCCCAGCGCGAAATAGGTCCATGTCATCGGATAGACGAGGCTGGCAATCTGCCACAGCAGATAGACGATGCTGATCGGCAGGATGCCCGGCAGCGCGCGCACATGCATCAGGCTGCCCACCGGATTGGCGCGGCGCCATTCAAAGCGGCGGCGATGCTGCGGTGCGAGCGTCTCGGGCAGCACCATCCAGCCATAGACGAAGGTGGCAAAGGCCAGCAGTGCCGCGGCAATGAAGGGGACTTTATAGCCGAATTCGCCCAGCAGGCCGCCCAGCAGCGGGCCGAGCACGAAGCCGATGCCGAATGCGCCGCTGATCATCCCGAAATAGCGCGCCCGGCCATCGGGCGGCACCAGATCGGCAATCACCGATTGGGCCGGGGCATTGGTCGCCCCGAATGCGCCCGAAACCGCGCGGGCGACGAACACCCACCACAGCGACGGCGCGAGCGCCAGCAGCACGAAATCCACGGCAAAGCCGAACAGCGAGGCGAGCAGCACCGGACGCCGGCCGAAGCGATCCGAAAGATTGCCGAGAATGGGCGAGCAGACGAACTGGAACAGCGCAAAGGTGAACGCCAGATAGCCGCCAATCGCGGTTGCGTGGGACACATCTTCGCCGGAAAGCGCCATCACCAGCTTCGGCGTGACGGGCATGATCAGCCCGAAGCCCATGGCATTCAGCACGACAGTGGCGAGCACGAAGCGGATGGCCGGCGGCATGGGCGCTGCTGGTGCCGCGGCCGCGGGCGTCATGACCTCAATTTTTCTTGCGCACAGTGAAGGTGCCGGTCACGCGCCCGCCGGATCGCTCGCCGCTGCCCGGCGTTGCCATGCCCGGCGCTGCATCGAGCGAAGGGGCCGCGCCCGCCCGCCCGTCCACCGTTGCCCGCCCGCTGTTCAGATCGATCACCAGCCGCCCGCCGGACAGCCGGTTGCCGGCGCCCTGCTGCAGCTCCACATTGCCGGCGAGCGTGATCAGGCTGCGATCGAGATCATAGACGGCGACATTGCCGCGTGCGGTTTCGGTGCCCTTGCGCACCACCACTCCACCCACGGCATCGATCCGGTTGATATCGATGCCGGATGCATCGCTATAGGCGATCGTCACCCGCGCCGCGTTCAGCGTCAGCCCGGCCTGCTCGATCACCACATTGCCGGCAATCACCACGCGATCGGCCCGGCTCTGCAGCTCGGTGCGGTCTGCCGCGACATTCACGGGCGCGCTGCTGTCGTGCCCTTTCAGCACCTGTGCTCCGGCCGTGGACACAGCCCCGCCCAGATGCAGCGCGGCGGCCGTTGCGGCAAAGCCGATCGCACCGAGAAGGAGGCTGCGGGCGGCGAGCCGGTGCCGGGCGGAGATCGGGAACATGGGGATCATCGTCATTCCTGTCACTTCAGCCCCTGGGTGATGCGCATGCGCACCCCACCTTCGAGGATCACGGTGCGGCTTTCAAGATCGGCGCGGATCGATCGGGCCGAAAAGCTGCCGATGGGCAGCGTGCCCGATACGCCCCGATCGCTCACCATGCGGCGGCTCTTCAGATCAACGTCGACGCCATTGGCGGCGAGGCTGTAGCCATCGGCCGCCGAAAATCGGATTGCGCCATCGGAGGAGACGATTTCGCGATCCATGTCATAGGCGGCGGCGGCGGCTTCCAGCTGGGCAGGGCCATCGGGCAGGCGGATGCTGGCGGCCATGCGCGTCAACTCGACCACCGGCACGCGCGAGCTTTTCTGCACGGCCGATGCGGCCGAAAGGGTGAAGGGCTGGCCCTTGCCATCCTCGCCACGATACAGCGCCTGATCGACCCGCAGCCGCTCTCCGGCGCGGGCGACATTGTCCTTGGCCAGAAGAAAGCTCAGCTCCTTGTCGACCGAGAGCGGCGCGAGCACCAGCACCGCCAGCAGCCCGCCCATCGCCAGCGGCAGCCCGTTGCGCACCAGCGCCCGCCGCGCATCGCTGGCGCCGCCGCCGCGGGCCCGCGCCTGCAGCCGGGCACGTGCGCGGATTGCCGCCTCAGACATGGAGGCGCGCCGCCTTTGCCGGGATGAGGATCGGCCGCTTGCGCATCAGCTGTGCGCAAAAATATCGGTTTCGGCCCAGCCCGCGAGATCGAGCAGCGCCTGGCTCGGCAGGAAATCGAAGCAGGCCTGCGCAAGCGCGGTGCGCCCCTCGCGCTCCAGCCGCATTGCCAGCTCGTCGCGCAGCCTGTGCAGATAGCGCACGTCGCAGGCCGCATATTCGCGTTGCGCCTCGCTGATCAGCGGCCCGCCCCAATCGGAGGATTGCTGTTGCTTGGATATGTCGAGGCCGAGGCATTCGCGCACCAGCTCTTTCAGGCCGTGTCGGTCGGTATAGGTGCGCACCAGCCGCGAGGCGATCTTGGTGCAGAAGACGGGCGTCGCCATCACCCCCAGCGCATGCTGGATGCTGGCCAGATCGAAGCGGGCAAAATGAAACAGCTTGGTGCGCGCCGGATCGGCCAGAACAGCCTTCAGATTGGGCGCATCATAGCGGCTGCCCGGCCCGAAACGCACCAGATGCTCATCGCCGCGGCCATCGGCAATCTGAACAAGGCACAGCCGGTCCCGCAGCGGGTTCAGCCCCATGGTTTCGGTGTCAACGGCAATCGCCCCATCCGCCAGCACACCAGGCGGCAGGTCGTCTTCATGGAAATACACAGTCATGCCGAACGCCATAGGCGCATCAGGCCGCGCCTGCAATGCAGGACACAGCCGGCCCGGCCCGCTCCGGGAGCGGATGTCGCAGCGGGGCCATGTGCCGATTTTAGTTACGCGGCTGGCAATTTTGCGCTATGTGCCGGAATCGCACGAAAGGTTTTTTGGCGGCCGCAGGTTGTCCGGGCCCATCGCGTGCCTGTTTCCCCCCTTGCGTTCGGGGCTTGGCAGGCTGTTCATGCAGAGCGCACGGGACGAGTATAGGTTTATGGGTTTTGATCGGGATCGCCGCAACAAGCGCGGCGGAGGACGTGGGCGCGGCGACGGCTTTGGCGAGGAATTTGGCGGCGATTATGGCGGTCCGCCGCCTGTCTATGGCAATGAAGGCGGCTTTGGCGGTGGACGCGGCGGTTTCGGCGGCGGCAATCGCGGGGGCGGCTTTGGCGGCGGTGGTTTTGGCGGTGCGCCGCGCAGCCAGATGCCGGTGCAGGTCGTCGGCGAGGGCAAGGGCGTCGTGAAATTTTTCAACGCGGCAAAGGGCTTTGGCTTCATCGTGCGCGATGATGGCGAAGAGGATGTGTTCGTGCACATCAGCGCGGTCGAGCAGGCCGGGCTGCAGGGCCTGGCCGATGGCCAGCCGCTTGGCTTCACGCTGGTCGATCGCGGCGGCAAGATTTCGGCAACCGATCTGGTGATCGAGGGCGAACCCATGCCGGTTGAGGCGCGCCCTCCCCGTGCGCCGCGCGAGGG
>CAZFYJ010000033.1:0-14257 GCA_964523215.1 uncultured Sphingomonadaceae bacterium
CGGTTTCCATGCCGCGCCCGCCGGTAAACATGCCGCATCCGCCCGTTGCGATGCCGCATCCGCCGGTGAACATGCCGCGGCCGCCTGTCGTCCACCAGCCCGGCGTGCGCCCGCCGGTGGTCATCACCCGCCCGGGCTTTGGCGGAACCGGCTTTGGCTATGGCTTTACCCTGCCGACCTTCTGGCAGGCCCCCACTTATGTGATCAGCAATTATGGCCGCTATGGCCTGCCGCGTCCTTATGACGGTTATAGCTGGTCACGCTATTATGACGGAGCCGTGCTGACCGATCCCTATCGCCGCGTGGTCGATTGGCGCGAGGATGTGAACTGGGGCCGCGATGGCCGTGGCTATGCCCCGGTGCAGGGCTATCAGGATCGGGGCTATGATGATCGCCCGCTCGATTATGGATCGCAATATCCGGGCGATGACGATGTGTTTACCGGCTATGACGACCGGCAAGTGACCGAAAGCGACTATCGCGATTATGATGAGCGCATCGATGATCGCCGCATGACGGATCGCACGGATCGCAACGGCCGGCGGGACCGGGGCTCCACCCGCATCTACAGCGATGCAGAGCTGGCGCGCATCTGCCGCCGCGATGATGGTGTGGGCGGCGCGCTGATCGGTGCGGCCGTGGGCGGCATTGCCGGAAATCGCATTGCCGGGCGCGGAGACCGCACGGCGGGATCGCTGATCGGTGCGGGCGTGGGCGCCGTCACCGGTGCCGTGATCGATCAGAATGAGGACAAGCGCCAGTGCCGCGATTATCTGCGCCGCATGGAGGCACAGCGCCGTGCCGGGCCGCCCCCCGGCTATGGCGGCGGTGCTTATCCGCGGCCCGGCTATGGCCCGCCTCCTGGCTATTATCCGCCGCCCGCTTATTATCCGCAGCCACAGGCGCCGCAGATTACCGTGATCAACATTCCCGGCGGTGGCGGGCAGACGACGACCACCACCACGACCACGACGCAGGTCTATTATGAAACGGTGCGCGTGAAGCCTCGGGTGGTGAAGCGCAAGGTGCACAAGCCCCGGCCCAAGCCGCGCTGCGTCTGCCGCTAGCGCCTGGCCGCGTTTGATTGAACGCGATTTCCGGCGAAATCGCTCCAAGGCCAGTCACAACAACAAAAAGCCCCGGAGAGCGCATCGGCTTTCCGGGGCTTTCTGTGCCGGGGGCAGCGATGCGGGCAGCGCAGGCTACAGCGCCGCCAGCACCTCCTCGGCATGCCCCTTCACTTTCACCTTGCGCCACACATGGGTGCAGGTGCCGCCGGCATCGAACAGGAAGCTGGCCCGCTCCATGCCCATATAGCTTTTGCCATACATGGATTTTTCGACCCATGTGCCAAAGGCATCGGAGACATGGCCCGCCTCGTCCGAGGCAAGCAGAACGCCCAGCCCATATTTGGCGGCAAATTTTGCAAGTGCAGCCGGCTTGTCGCGCGAAATGCCGATGATGGTTGCGCCCTTGGCATCGAATTGCGGCTTCAGCGCGGTAAAATCCTTCGCCTCGTTGGTGCACCCCGGCGTATCGGCCTTCGGATAGAAATAGACGATCAGCGGCCCGGCGGCACTGCTGCCGACAAATTGCCCCAGCGTGAGCGGATTGCCCGCCGCATCAACCAGCGCATCAGCGCTGCCAAGCGTGCCGAGGGTCGATCCAACCTCCATCATCTGTCTCCTGCCATCTGAACCTGTTGCCACCATGTGCCCACCGCCGTGCGGGCAGCATCATGCGCACGCATCAGCGAATCCCAATCAGCATGGCCCATGATCCGCGCAATCGCTGCCATGGCAACCGCATCGGGCATGCCAGCCGGGGCCATCAGCCGCAACACCACCAAAAGTCTGGCGAGCAGGGCATGGGCTTCGGCCATGTCGGGCGGGGCCAGCCCGGCCGCCACCAATGCCGTCAGCGCATCATCGAGGATCGGCGAAAAGCCGCGGGCATGGCGCAGCTGCGTGACATGGAGCGCGAATTCCAGATCGACCAGCCCGCCTGCACCCATCTTCACATCCAGCGGGCCAGCCGGGGGCTTGTGGGCGGCCATATCGGCCCGCATCTGGACGGCATCGGCGATCAGCCGGGCCGCATCGCGGGATTGTTTGAGAATGTCGGCAATCCCCGCTTCAAGCGCTGCGCCCGCATCCGGCGGCCCAAAGGCAATGCGCGCCCGCGTGAGCGCCATATGCTCCCATGTCCATGCTTCCTCGCGCTGATAGCGCAGGAAACTCTCGACCGAGACAACCAGCGGGCCATCCTTGCCCGAAGGCCGCAGCCGCGTATCGACCTCATAGAGCCGCCCCGATGCCGTCGGTACGCTCATGGCAGCGCCAATGCGCTGTGCCAGCCGGTTGTAATAAAGCGTGGCACCAAGCGGCTTTGCGCCATCGGATTCAGCCAGAAAATCGCCCGTGAACAGATAGATGAGATCAAGATCCGAAGCGTGGGTGAGCGCCCGCCCGCCAAAGCGTCCAAGCGCGAGAATGACGAGCGCACTGCCGGGAACGCGGCCATGGACGGCTTCGAATTCGGCAATGGTGGCGCTGGCCAATATGTGCAGTGCGGCATCGGCAAGATCGCTATAGGCGCGCGAAATCAGCAGCGGATCGGCCATGCCTTCGATCAGCTGCACCCCCAGCGCAAAGCGATGATCGCCCACCAGCAGGCGCACACTGTCCAGCTGCGCCTCATAGGGCTTGCCCGCGCACGCGCCCGCCAGCTCTGCGTGCAGCGCATCGGCAGTGGGCACCATCGCCAGCACCCGCCGGTCGATCAGCGCATCGAGCAGCGCAGGCTTGCGCGCAAGCTCGTCCGCCAGCGTCGGCGCATGGCACAGGATGTGTGACAGCGTATCCCGCAGATCGGGCCGGGCGGCCAGCAGATCGAACAGATTGAGCGCGCTTGGCAGCCCTTCAAGCATGCGATCAAAGCGCAGGAGCGCCGCCATCGGATCGGGCGCATGGCCAAGGGTCGTCAGCAGCGCCGGAAGCGCCTGCTCCATCGCGGCCAGCGCAGCCGGGCTGCGCAATGCCCGCACGGTGCCCCCGCTGCGCCAGCGCTGCACCAGCCGGGCGGCCGCGGCACCATCGGCAAAGCCTGCCTCCGCCACGCTGCGCGCAAGCGCCGCCTCGTCACCCGGCAGATCATCGGCCGCTGCCGCTTGCCCGCCGATCAGCTGATCATAAAGCGCGCCGACCGTCGCAACCGGAGGTGCCAGCAGCGCGATCAGCGCGGCACCATCATCAAGGCCATGGAGGGCGGCCACGGCATCCAGCGCGGCTGCATCTTTCGGCAGGCTGTGCGTCTGCTGATCGCCGATCATCTGCAGCCGATGCTCGATGGTGCGATAGAGGCGGTAGGCCGCGGCCAGCGTGGCGGCTGCATCGGGCGCAATCACCCCGGCCTCGCCCAGCGCGCCAAGTGCCGCGCATGTGGCGGGTGCGCGCAGCGCCGGGGTGCGCCCGCCGTGGATCAGCTGGTGCACCTGCGCATAAAATTCGACCTCGCGGATGCCGCCACGCCCCCGCTTCAGATCAAAGCCGGGGCCAAAGGCCTGCCCGCCGGCATAATGGCGGCGGATGCGCTGCGACACATCGCCAATCGCCTTGATCTGGCCGAAATCCAGGGCGCGCCGCCACACGAACGGCTGCACCGCAGCGAGAAACCGACGCCCCAGCGCCACATCCCCGGCGGCGGCACGGGCACGGATGAAGGCCGCCTGCTCCCAGGCGAGGGCCTGGCTTTCATAATGGCTGATCGCGGCTTCCACGGGCAGCACGATCGGCGTGACTTCGGAGGCCGGGCGCAGCCGCAGATCGACGCGAAAGACAAAGCCATCGGCCGTGCGCTCAGCCAGCAATTCGACCAGGCGCCGCCCGATCCGCACCGCTGCCTCGGCCGGGTCGTCCCGCTCCCGCCGCGGCATGGTTTCCGGATCGAACAGCAAGATGGGATCGATATCGGAGGAGAAATTCAGCTCTGCGCTGCCATGCTTGCCCAGCGCGATCACGGCGAGGCCCTCCGGCGCAGCCCCGCCTGCCCGCTCGGCAAAGGCCTGGTGCAGCGCCCGGTCTATCGCGGCATCAGCAAAGGCGGAAAGCGCCTGCACCACGCGCTCCAGCGGCCATGCGCCGGACAGATCAGCCAGCGCAGCGATCAGCCAGCGCAGCCCCCGCTCCTGGCGCAACGCAGCGCCAGCATCGTCTGAAAACCGCTGCTCGGCAATCGCAGCCCAGGCAGCATCCGCGCCATGTTCTGAAAAATGCACCACATGCTCTGGCCAGCGCGCTGCCAGCCCCGCCAGATAGGGGCTGTGCGTTGTTGCCCGCAAGACGGCGTCCTGCATGGCCGTCAGCGCCTTTTCTTGTCGATGAGCACGGCCTGTTGCCAGGCACCTGGCGGCTTATCGTCACGGTGGATGCAGCCCGCCCAGCAACAGGGGCGTTTTCTGCCCTCGCGCAATTCCTCCAGCGTGCGCCCGATGCGGCGCTGGCGCGTGGTGGCCTGTTTTGCATCTTCGACCCAGCAGATGAATTCGTTGCGACCGAGCGGGCTTAATCCCTGCCACAGCGCCACAGTTTCAGGATCGCTGTGCAAAGCCCGCTCCAGGTCTTCGGGCAGGCTGTGCACCGTGCCGGCGGACAATGCAGCGCTCACCGTCCGTAATCCGCCTGGAATGCCGCCGCAAAGGCAGCAAAACGCCGCTCGGATATGGCCGCCCGCATGCCTGCCATCAGGCTTTGGTAAAAATGCAGATTGTGCTGCGTCATCAGCATGGCCCCCAGCATTTCGCCCGATTTGACCAGATGGTGCAGATAGGCCCGGCTATATGTGCTGCACACCGGGCAATCACAGCGCGGATCGAGCGGCGCGCCATCCTCGGCATGGCGGGCATTGCGGATGTTGACAGGCCCGGCCCAGGTGAAGGCCTGCCCGTTGCGGCCCGAACGGGTGGGCAGCACGCAATCAAACATGTCCACCCCGCGTGCCACGGCACCCACCAGATCATCGGGCTTGCCCACGCCCATCAGATAGCGGGGCTTGTCTGCCGGCAGCATATCGGGCGCATGGTCGAGGCAGGCAAACATCGCCTCTTGCCCCTCGCCCACGGCAAGGCCGCCTATGGCATAGCCATCAAAGCCGATATCGATCAGCGCCGCGGCCGATTGCGCGCGCAGATCCCGATCGAGCGAGCCCTGCTGAATGCCGAACAGGGCGGCACGCGCGGCATGCTCTGCACCGCTGTCAAATCCCGCGCGGCTGCGCCGTGCCCAGCGCATCGAACGCATCATGCTATCGTGCGCGCGGGCTGCATCCACACCGGCGGGCGGGCATTCGTCGAACGCCATCACGATGTCGCTGCCCAGCAGCCGCTGGATTTCCATGCTGCGTTCGGGCGAAAGCATGTGGCGGCTGCCATCGATGTGCGATTGGAATTGCACGCCTTCTTCGCTCGGCCGGGTCAGCGCGGAAAGGCTCATCACCTGATATCCGCCGCTGTCGGTCAGGATCGGGCGGTCCCAGCGCATGAAATTGTGGAGGCCGCCCAGCCGGGCCACGCGCTCTGCGCCGGGGCGCAGCATCAGATGATAGGTGTTGCCCAGCACTATGTCCGCCCCTGTGGCGCGAACCTCTTCGGGCCGCATGCCTTTGACCGTGGCCGCCGTGCCCACGGGCATGAATGCCGGGGTGCGGATGTCGCCGCGCTGCATGGCGATGGTGCCGGTGCGGGCCTTGCCGTCGGTTGCGGCGATCGTGAAGGCAAAACGGGGGCGGGCCATGCGCTTGCCCATGCGGCGATTAGCGCATAGTGTCGAGAGGGAAAAACATGCGCAAGGGAAGGGGCAATGATGATCGCCAGGCAGCAATGGGGGTGCCGCCCGATGGTGCCGACTGTGGTGCCGCTGGTGCTGGCCGTGCTGGTGGCGGCGGCGCTGCTCCTGCTGCCGGCATCGCTGGCGGCGCAGCGCACGATCGATGCCGATGCCGACAAACAATGGGTGCATGATCGCACCGGTTTTGGCTTTCCTGCCACCCTTGCCGATCTGCCGCGCGTGCGCATCGTGGATTTCAGCGACGGGCTGTGGGATGTTGCAGCGCTCTATGAAACGCCCAGCCGCAGCACGATCCTGACCGTTTATGCCTATCGCACCGCGATGTGGAGCGCGCCTGCCAATTTTGCAGTGGCGCAGCGTTCGATCCTTTCCTCAGCCAAAGCCCAGCCTGGATTTTTCGGCAATCTGAATGTGCTGGCCGGGCCAAGCGCCTTTGCCACGCAGGCAGGCGGCGTGGCGAGCGGCATCCGCATCACCTATGCCGCAGGCGGCGGCACGTATAAGGCAACGGCGCTCGCCGTCGTGCCGTTCACCACGCAATGGACGTTCAAAATCCGCTTCACCTCGGGCGATATGGACGCAGCCGAGATGGATGCAGTGCTGAACAAGGTCATCGCCACGCTCGCATGGCCGAAAGACGCCTATCGGCAGATCGAAGCCGCGCCGATTGGGCCATGCCCGGAGGCAACGGCATTTGACGACCGGGCAAAGCCCGTCGCGGGCAGCGGCATGCAAAGCCTGGCGATGCTCAGCATCATCGCTGGCGCGACGCCTACCACCAACAGCACGCCATCCGCCTATTGCCTGATCGATGCGGATGTCGGGATGGGTGTGTTCCGCCGCACCACCAGCACAGATCATTACTATATCGCGGTGGGCGATAATGGAACCACGATCAGGGCCGCACGTACCGCCAGCTTTGCGGCAGCCGATGCCGATGCAAAACCGGGCACGGGCAAGAAGAACGCCGCAAGCTATGATGTTGACCTGCTGAGCCCCGACAAGATCACACTGTTTGCAACCTATGATGGCCTGCCCGCCGCGAACGCCGCACTTCGCGCAGCCAGAGGCCGGCCTGTGGGCACGATAGCCCTGCCAAAGCCGGGCGAAAAAGGGCCGACTGTGATCATCGCAGCCCCGCCGAAATAGCCATGCTGCCGACCCGCCACTCCCCATGACCGCACACAAGGCCGGCGACCCGACCACGCTCAACCGCCTCTATGGCCGCGCCAAGGGGCATCCGTTGCGCAGTGCCCCGCAGGCGCTGGTCGATCATCTTTTGCCGCAAATAGCCGTGCCCGCCGAAGGACCGGTGACGGCGGAGCGGCTGTTTGGCGCGCCAATGCCGCTGCATTTCGAAATCGGCTTTGGCGCAGGCGAACATCTTGCCGCGCGGGCGGATATGCTGCCCGATCACGGCTTCATTGGCGCCGAGCCCTTTCTGAACGGGGTGGCAGCCGCCCTTGGCCATGTCCGCGATCGCCAGCTGGCCAATGTCCGCCTGCATCATGGCGATGCGCTGGATGTGCTCGCCCGCGTGCCCGACGGCGCCTTGCGCTTCATCTATCTGCTTCATCCCGATCCCTGGCCAAAGGCGCGCCATGCCAAGCGGCGGATGATGAATGACGGGCCCGTGCGCCTGTTTGCCCGAACCTTGGCACCCGGCGGCGAACTTCGCTTTGCAACCGATCATCCCGTTTATCTGCGCCATGCGCTGATGGTGATGCAGCGCTTCACTGCTGGTGCCGACGCGCCATTTGAGTGGCTGTGCGATACGCCGCGTGATTTTGCGCAGCGCCCGGGCGGCTGGCCGGAAACCCGCTATGGGGCAAAGGCGGCCGCGCTTGGGCATGCGATCTGGTTTTTCCGCTACAGGAAGCGGAGCTGAGCCGGCGGTTTTGCCGCCCGCTTGCCACGGCCATTTCTGCCGCAGCAAAGCATCGCTTTGCCCCTCAGCAGGATTTTTTTATTGCTGCGCCGTGCACTGCACGGCACACCCGCAGGCCAAAGGGCGATGCACGGGAAGGCGAATCGGGGGCATGGACCATATTGCATCGCTGTTTGCCGAGCTGAGCTTTGCCGATATCTGGCCGTTCATCCTGATCGGTTTTCTGGCCCAGCTGGTGGATGGCGCGCTGGGAATGGCCTTTGGCGTGATCACATCGACATTGCTGGTCGGCTTGCTCGGTGTGCCGCCCAAGGTCGCATCGGCCAAGGTGCACGTGGTGGAGGTGTTCACCACTGGCGTCTCCGCGATCAACCATCTGATTCACCGCAATGTGGATCGCGGGCTGTTTTTCAGGCTGTTGCTGCCCGGCATGGCAGGCGGCGTGGTGGGAGCATATCTGCTCAGCAACATCGATGGCGAAGCGGCCCGCCCCTTTGTGCTTGCCTATCTCACCTGTGTCGGCCTGTGGCTGTTGTGGCGCGGCACCAATCATGATCCCAAGATCAAGGATCCCAAGGTCGTCGCCCCGCTGGGCGTGGTCGGCGGCTTTCTCGATGCCGTGGGCGGCGGGGGGTGGGGCCCGGTGGTCACCTCAAACCTGCTGCTGCAGGGGGCCGAGCCGCGCAAGGTGATCGGCACGGTGAACACTGTCGAATTTTTTCTCACCTGCACCATTTCCGCGGTGTTCATCTGGCAACTGGGGATTGCAGATTTTGGCTATGCCGTGATCGGGCTGCTGATCGGCGGGGTGCTGGCAGCGCCCCTGGGCGCGATCCTGACCAAGCGGATACCGGCACGCCAGCTGCTGCTGATGGTGGGCGTGGTGCTGACCATCACCAGCCTCTACGGGATTTACCGGGCGCTGCGCTGAACGCCAGTTGCTGGTGCCGTTGCTGCCGCGATGATGCGTACGGATTGCCGCTTCGAACCGTGATCCCGATCGCCGGCGCGATCAATGTGCAGGCTTGCCCTCGTCAATCTTTTCGACCCATTCGGGGAAAAAGCTGGGCTCGCGCGCGGACCAGCCCGGTGCCGTCGCCGCGCTTTCGCTGATCGATTGCAGCAGGGTCTTGCGCTGATTGGGGTGCAGATGCGGGAGCGCGGCGGCCGCGCAGAAGGCACCGGGCAGCCACGGCCGCACCGCTGCACCCAGCAGCCGCTCATAGAGAAAGCGATAGGCGCTGAAGCTCTTCAGCCGGCTCTGCCCCAGATCAAAGGCGGATACCGCCACCAGTGGAGCCAGCAAAGGCTCCATATGATCCAGTCCGCTGTCATCGGGAATGGCCTCGCGAATATCGTCGAGCTTGGAATAGACCCGCGCCTGCACTGTGATGTTGGCCGCTTCCACCAGATCGCGCGACCACAGCGCGATCGCATCCTTGCGTTCGAGCCCGACATCGAGCGAGCGACGGATATAGCGCTGGGTGCCCGCTTCGAAGCTTGCGAATTCCTTCATTTCGGCAATTGCCATGGTGCCTGCCGCCGGTGCGCGAGATGTGCCCATATCCCGTATCCCTTAATCGCTGTCTGTTCCCTTCGTGCAACACTGCCACGAACATGGTTAGCGCGACGTTAATCAATGCGTCAACCGTGCTTCATGTCAGGGTTTGCACCCCGATCCGCGCCGTGCTGCCACAAATCTTGCCTGCACGGATCATGCCAGCTAAACGGCGGCATGCACGAAAACCTTATTCCCGTCATCTCCGCAACCGGGCTGTTCACCCCGCCCGACAGCATTTCAAATGCCGAACTGGTCGCCAGTTTCAATGCCTATGCCGATGCGCACAATGCCGCGCACGCGGATGCGATCGCCGCCGGCACGCTGGCACCGATTGCGCACAGCAGCGTCGAATTCATCGAAAAGGCGAGCGGCATCGGCAGCCGCTTCGTCCTTTCCAAGGCACCGATCCTTGATCCGCAGATCATGTGCCCGCGCCTGCCCGAACGCGCCAATGAGGAGCTGAGCGTGCTGGCAGAAATCGGCGTGGCAGCAGCGCGGGACGCGCTTGCCCGCGCCGGGCGCGATGCCCGGGATATCGATGCCGTGCTGTGCGCCTGTTCCAATTTGCAGCGCGCCTACCCCGCCATCGCCATCGAGATCCAGGATGCGCTGGGCATCGAGGGCTTTGGCTTTGACATGAACGTGGCCTGCTCATCCGCCACATTCGGCATCCAGACCGCGGCCGATTTCATCCGCGCCGGCCACGCCCGAAGCGTGCTGGTGGTCAATCCCGAAATCTGCTCCGGCCACCTGAACTGGCGCGATCGCGACAGCCATTTCATTTTCGGCGATGTGGCCACCGCCATCCTGGTCGAGGAAAAGTCGCGCGCACCGGCCGCCCACTGGGACATAATCGGCACCCGGCTGAAAACCCAGTTTTCAAACAATATCCGCAACAATTTCGGCTTTCTCAACCGCACCGCGCCGGACAGCGCGGAGAGCGCAGACAAATTGTTCGTGCAGGAAGGGCGCAAGGTGTTCAAGGAAGTGGTGCCGATGGTCGGCCAGCTGATCCTCGATCATCTGGCCAGCCTTGGCATTGCGCCCGATCAGCTGGCGCGGATGTGGCTGCACCAGGCCAATGCCGGCATGAACCGGCTGATCGCGACGCGCGTGCTGGGGCACGAGCCCAGCCCGGCCGAAAGCCCCACCGTGCTCGATCGCTATGCCAACACCTCGTCTGCCGGATCGATCATCGCCTTTCACCTGCACAGTGCCGATCTGGCGGCAGGGGCAACCGGGCTGATCTGCTCATTTGGTGCAGGCTATTCGGCGGGATCGGTCGTGCTGCGCAAATCTGCCTGATTTTTAGGCAGATAGCCTGCGCCCTGCCGCGAAATTGGGCACGCCTGTGCCATCCGTGCGCACAAAGCGGCGGGCGCTGGTCGCCGGGCATTTGGCACGCTAATTGAATAGCGACTCGCGTGAGTCGCCCGGCACCCTGCTGCGGCGGTTCATGCGTTGCACTCGGCATTGCGGCAGCGGCAGGAACGGACAGCAGACATGAAAAAAATCGAAGCCATCATCAAACCCTTCAAGCTCGACGAAGTGAAAGAAGCGCTGCACGAAGTGGGTGTTTCCGGCATCACGGTGACCGAGGCAAAGGGCTTTGGGCGGCAGAAGGGGCATACCGAGCTCTATCGCGGGGCGGAATATGTCGTCGATTTCCTGCCCAAGGTGAAGCTGGAGGTCGTGGTGGACGATGCCATGGCTGCCCGCGTGGTGGAGGCCATTGCCGCTGCCGCGCAGACCGGGCGCATCGGCGACGGCAAGATTTTCGTCATCCCGGTCGAAACCGCGCTGCGCATCCGCACCGGCGAACGGGATCATGACGCGATCTGACGGGATCGTCGCGCCCACCCCAAACCATCATCTCAGCATAAGGAACGGAACCAAGACATGGCAAAGAAGCCCAAAGACATTCTGGAAATGATCAAGGAACATGAGATCGAATGGGTCGATCTGCGCTTCACTGATCCCAAGGGCAAGTGGCAGCATCTTTCCATGTGCGCGGGCGTCATGGGCGAGGATGAGCTGACCGACGGCCTGATGTTTGACGGCAGCTCGATCGCAGGATGGAAGGCCATCAACGAAAGCGACATGATCCTGAAGCCAGATCTGGATGCGGCCTATATCGATCCGTTCAGCGCAACGCCCATGCTGATCCTGTTTTGCGACATCGTCGAACCCTCCACTGGCGAGCTTTATGCGCGCGACCCGCGCTCGACCGCAAAGCGGGCCGAGGCCTATCTGAAGACCACGGGCATTGGCGACACCATCTATGTCGGGCCGGAAGCCGAATTCTTCATGTTCGACGATGTGCGCTTTGAAACGGGCTATGCCGGTTCGGGATACAAGATCGACGATATCGAGCTGCCAACCAACACCGGGCGCGAATATGAAAGCGGCAACCTGGCCCATCGCCCGCGCGCCAAGGGCGGCTATTTCCCCGTAGCGCCGGTGGACAGCGCGCAGGACATCCGCGCCGAAATGGTTTCCACCATGCTCGAAATGGGCCTGCCGTGCGACAAGCATCACCACGAAGTTGCTGCCGCACAGCATGAGCTGGGCCTGACCTTTGGCACGCTGACGACCACGGCAGACCGCATGCAGATCTACAAATATGTCGTCCACATGGTGGCCCAGGCCTATGGCAAGACGGCCACCTTCATGCCCAAGCCGATCAAGGAAGACAATGGCAGCGGCATGCACACGCACATGTCCATCTGGGATGGAAAGACGCCGCTTTTCGCGGGCAATGGCTATGCGGGCCTTTCCGAAACCTGCCTCTATTTCATCGGCGGCATCATCAAGCATGCCAAGGCCGTGAACGCCTTCACCAACCCGACCACGAACAGCTACAAGCGGCTGGTGCCGGGCTATGAAGCGCCGGTGCTGCTTGCTTATTCGGCGCGCAACCGCTCTGCCTCGTGCCGCATTCCCTATGGCGCCGGCGCAAAGGCCAAGCGCGTGGAGATCCGCTTCCCCGATGCCATGGCCAATCCCTATCTTGCCTATGCCGCGCTGCTGATGGCGGGGCTTGATGGCATCCAGAACAAGCTGCATCCGGGCGAGGCCATGGACAAGAATCTCTACGATCTGCCCCCGGCCGAGCTGGCCGAGGTGCCGACTGTGTGCGGATCGCTGCGCGAGGCGCTGGACAGCCTGGAAGCCGATCACGACTTCCTGCTGAAGGGCGATGTTTTCTCCAAGGATCAGATCGAAGCCTATATCGAGCTGAAGCGCGAAGATGTCGCGCGCTGGGAAATGACGCCCAGCCCGGTCGAGTTCGACATGTATTACAGCATGTGATCCGGCAGCGGCGTCGGCAGCCGCCGGACGCACAGGAGATCTGGGCGACGCGGGTGCGATGATCCGCGCGTCGAGGGAGCACGGCCGGCCTGCCAAAGGGCGGCACCGGCCGCGCACCGGGCCTTTTCTTTTGGGCGGGCGGCGCTATCACAGGGGCATATGAACCGCCTCCATCTTGTCGCAGTCGCTGCCCTCGCCAGCCTTCTTGCCCCGGCCCCCGCCACGGCGCAGCTTTCGCCCGCCGAGCGGAGAATGACCGCCACGGTCGATGCCGAATATGAGCGGCATGTGGCCCTGCTCGAACGGCTGGTGAACCAGAATTCGGGCACGATGAATTTCGAGGGCGTGCGCAAGGTGGCAGAAATGATGCGCGCCGAGCTGGCGCCGCTGGGCTTCACGATCGCGTGGCAGGATATGAAGGCGGCCGGGCGCGCCGGGCATCTGGTTGCCACCAAGGCAGGCAAGCCGGGCACCAAGCGGCTGCTGCTGATTGCCCATCTTGATACCGTGTTCGAGCCGGATTCCCCGTTTCAGCGGTTCACCCGCATCAAAAAGGATGGGCGCGATCTGGGCGAAGGGCCGGGTGCGGGCGATGACAAGGGCGGCATGGTCGTGATCGTCGCGGCGTTGCGGGCGATGCAAGCGGCAGGCACGCTGAAGGATGCCAATATCGAAATTCACATGACCGGCGATGAAGAGGATGCCGGCGACCCCATCGGCATCACCCGCGGCCCCCTGATCGCGGCAGGCAAGCGAGCGGATGCAGCCCTCGATTTCGAAGGGCTTTCGATCGAGGACGGCAAGGATATGGGTGTGATCGCCCGCCGCTCCTCGAACAGCTGGACGCTGAAGGTGGGCGGCAAGACCGGGCACAGCTCGCTCATTTTCAACCAGACCTATGGCGATGGCGCGGCCTTTGAGCTGGTGCGCATCCTCAGCCGCTTTCGCACCGAGCTGCCCGAGCCGCAGCTGACCTTCAATGTCGGCATCATTGCATCGGGCCAGGAGGTGCAGACCGATGCGGACGGCATTCGTGCCGAGGCGCGCGGCAAGACCAACATCATTCCGGGCCTCGCCTTTGCCAAGGGGGATTTCCGCACCTTGTCCGAAGCGCAGAGCGCCCGCGTGCGCGACAAGATGCGCGCCATCGTGGCACAAAATGCGCCGCTGACCCGCGCCGAAATCAGCTTCGATCCGGGCAGCTACCCCGCCATGGCACCGACCGAGGGCAATCGCGCGCTGCTGGCCCGGTTGAATGCCGTGAACCGCGATTTGGGGCTGGCCGCCCAAGCCGAGCTCGATCCGCTGAAGCGCGGGGCCGGCGACATCAGCTTTGTCGCGCCCTATGTCGATGGGCTGGTCGGCCTTGGCACCCACAGCACCGGCGATCATGCGCCCGGCGAGACGGTGGATCTCGACAGCATCAGGCGCCAGGCCAAGCGCGCCGCGATCCTGATGACACGGCTGAGCCGCGAGAAAAGTGTTCAGTAAAGACATTGTGTTGGATGGTCGTGGGTTAGACCCTAATCATCAACGAGGTTATTCAGAAAACATTCCCGTAGTCCTTTTATTTCAGCTGCGCTTTCTGGGGCGTGGCCCATTCCCTTCACTAAGCAAATGCGATCCTTGACAGCAGAAAAATTTGGCAAGTGC
>CAZFYJ010000034.1:0-14070 GCA_964523215.1 uncultured Sphingomonadaceae bacterium
CTCGATGGCGGCTGGCTGGCCGCTGCGGGGCTTGCCCTGCCGCCAATGCCAGGCGAAAGCGTGCTCATCTATGATCTGCGTGCGCAGTAGCGCAGCCGCTTAATCTCCCGGCTGTTTCGCCGTTATCGCCCTCAAGCACTGGCGATGGGCGCCATGCATCCTTGGCAGCGGGGGCCGCATCCATGTTTCCGGCGATTGGTCTCGTCCTCCTCATTCTCGTGGTGTTTGGCGGCTTTGCGCTCGCAGGCGGCAATCTCGGCCCCGTGCTGAGTGCGCTGCCCCATGAAATGCTGATCATCGGCGGGGCTGCCGTGGCGGCGCTGGTGGTCGGCAATTCCGGCGCGGACATGAAGGCGCTGGGCGGCGGCCTCGCCAAGGTGTTCAAAGGCCCGCGCTACAAGAAGCAGGATTTTCTCGATTGCATCCTGCTGCTCGGCAAATTGATGAAAATGCTGCGCAATGATGGGCCAGTGGCGCTGGAGCCGCATGTCGAAGATCCCAAATCTTCGGCCATTTTTGCCGATTATCCGCGTTTGCTGGCGGATGAGACGCTGGTGCACCTGATCTGCGATACGCTGCGTCTCGTGGTCGTTTCGTCCGGCAAGCTCGATGTCCACGCGGTTGAAGAGGTCATGGACAATGGCCTGAAGACGCATCATCATGATGCCGTGAAGCCCGCCGACAATCTGCAGTCGCTGGCCGATGCCTTGCCTGCGCTCGGCATTGTTGCCGCCGTGCTCGGGGTGATCAAGACCATGGGCTCGATCGATAAGCCGCCGGCCATCCTGGGCGGGATGATCGGCTCTGCGCTGGTCGGCACCTTTCTGGGTGTGTTGCTGGCCTATGGCATCGTCGGGCCGTTCGCCAATCGCTGCCGCGCTGTGATCGAAAGCGATGCGGCCATGTATCATATGGTGAAACAGGTGATCATTGCGACGCTCCACGGCCATCCCCAGCCGCTGGTGATCGAGGCCGCGCGCTCCAGCCTGACGCATCACAATCAGCCCGCCTTTGCCGAGGTGTTCGATGCCATGCGCGGGCGCTGACGGGCATGGCACGCAATGATCCCGCGCCCCAGCCGGTTGCGCCAATCATCGTCAAGAAAGTCATCGTCGATGGCCATGCCGGGCATCATGGCGGGGCGTGGAAAGTGGCCTATGCCGATTTTGTGACGGCCATGATGGCCTTTTTCCTGCTGATGTGGCTGCTCGGCGCGACCACCGAAAAGCAGCGCAAGGCGCTCGCGGACTATTTCACGCCCACCATCGTGGAGACGAAACGGGAAAGCGCGGGCGCAGACGGGCCGTTTGGCGGCGACAGCCTGATGGCTAAAGAAAATTATGCCACCAAGGCGGGGCAGAGCGGCAAGCCGAGCATCGCCGTTCCCCGCGACATGACGGGCACCGCCGAAGTTGGCGGCAAGGACATGAAAAACCGCGACAAGGAGAATTTCGAGGCTGCCAAGCAACGGCTGAAAGCACGCCTCGCGCGGCGCAAGGATCTGGCCCGGCTCCTTAAAAATGTCCGCTTTACCGATACGCGTGAAGGATTGCGCATCGATCTGGTGGACGAGGCCGATTTTGCGATGTTTGCGCTGGCCAGCGACCGGCTGACACCGCAGGCGCAGGACCTGCTGCGCGAAGTGGCGAGTGTCGCCGCCGACATGCCCAATGATCTGATCATCCGCGGGCACACCGATGCACTGCCCTATGCAAGCGGCAAGAGCATGAACAACTGGCTGCTCTCGGCTGC
The DNA here is from genome assembly GCA_964523215.1 of uncultured Sphingomonadaceae bacterium. Lineage (GTDB taxonomy): Bacteria > Pseudomonadota > Alphaproteobacteria > Sphingomonadales > Sphingomonadaceae > CAZFYJ01. Next base: position 1,753 of record CAZFYJ010000034.1, read on the forward strand.
GCGGGCAGAGGCAACGCGCGTTTCGCTGGCCAGCGGGGGAATCATGCCGGGGCGCTTTGCCCGCATCGAAGGCGTGGCGGATCGCGAACCCTTCAACCCCAAGGATCGCTATGACCCGCGCAACAGACGCATGTCGATCACGCTATCCTATGGCAAAGGGGGAATCGCACCGATGGACGCGCACGCGCAAGACGCAACAACCAGCAGGGCCGAACAGCGCTGATCAGAAACGGATTTGCGTGCCGACATAGACGGCCTGGCTGTCCTGCCGATCATCCGTCAGCGGCTTCAGCCGGTCATTCTCCCGTGCCAGGCGCACACCCGCCGTCACATCCAGATTGCGGGTGATCTTGTAACGGCCGGCCAGATCCACACTCTGCACCCGATCGGCATCCAGCAGGCGGGGATCGCTGCCGGGCAGCGCATCACTATCCAGCTTCATGCGCGCGCCAAAGCGCGATTCGCGTGACGATGTGGCCGCGCCCTGCGGCGCTTTCGCCCGCGGCAATGCGGTGATGTCGATCCGCTTGGACGGCGTGATCGCGGGCATCGCAAATCGATCATAGCCGATCGAGCGGCCCAGATCATAGGCAATGGGCGCAACCTTAACGGCGGCGCTGGCCTCACGCTCGGCCTTCACGACAGGCGCAACGGCCTGCACCGCAGGCTGCGATGCGGCCACCTGCCCATCGGTGCGAACCACCACGGTCATCGCCCGGCCCGTTGCGGGTGCGGCCGTCACCACCGGGGTAAAGCGGAATGCCGAACGATCCTCCTGCGAGAGGCGGGCATAGGCGGCCATCAGCCGCGGGTCGCCCTTGGCAGGCGTGAACTGCCCGATCAGCGGCGTGACGCTGGGTGCAATCGGCATATCCGGCACGAATGCAGCGAAAACGATTGCGGGAATCGCACACAGCGCCGTTGCCGGCCCGGCAAATGCCCAGATGCTGCGCAAAGATCGTTGTTTCTGTTTCATTTTTCCAACATACCGTCTTTAGCATGTTTCTAGGCCGCTGCCACCTGAATTTATGCTTAATCGGGCAGCAGGGGAACTTTCCCCAAAACTGTGGCCGCGTTCCCACAATGCGTCGCCCGGGCGGCTGCTTTTCTGGTTCATCATCGGCTCATATTGATCGCATCATCACGGCTTGCCCGCATCCAATGTCGCGCTATAGAGGCATGGATTGCGAATATTTCACCGCCGTTGCACGCGAAGGGCGAAGCGGCATGTCAGGATCCGAACATATGATGATGCAGCCGAGCCAGACCTTTCCGAACCATGCCACGCGGGCGCCAGCGCTGCTCGCCGGGCTGGCGCTGGCACTGGTGCTTTCGGGCTGCGCCGGGCGGGATCGGCCATCCGCAAAGGCAGACCTTGCGGCATCGCAGGTCACCACCATAGGCGTGAACAGCTATTTGTGGCGCGCCTCGCTTGATGCGCTTTCGTTCATGCCGCTGCTCCAGGCAGACAGCAATGGCGGCGTGATCATCACCGATTGGTATGCCAATCCGGCCAATCCCAATGAGCGGATGAAGGTGACCGTCGCCATTCTCGACAAGGATTTGCGTGCCGATGCACTGCGCGTGGCGGCGAGCCGGCAGGTGGCGCAAAACGGCCAGTGGGTGGATGCCCCGGTGCAGGCTGCGACGGTCCAGAAAATCGAGGAAATCATTCTCACCCGTGCGCGCGACCTGCGCCGGACAGCGGTTGACGGCTGATCCGCCCGCCGCACCCGTGGCAGGGTATGGCATTGAGTGATGGGGACATATGGCATGAGCAACACGCGCTTCGATCCGCAGGCAGCGGACACGCGCTGGCAGCACATATGGGAAGAGCGCGGCATTTTCCGCGCCCATAGCGGTGGTACACGGCCAAAGGCCTATATTCTGGAAATGTTCCCCTATCCATCGGGGCGCATCCACATGGGCCATGTGCGCAACTATACGATGGGGGATGTGCTGGCCCGGTTCAAACGGATGACCGGCCATGATGTGCTGCACCCCATGGGATGGGACAGCTTCGGCATGCCGGCTGAAAATGCCGCGATGGAAAAAAATGTGCATCCAGGCGCATGGACGCGCGAAAACATCGCGGCCATGAAAAAGCAGCTCAAACGCCTTGGCCTTGCCATTGACTGGAGCCGTGAGCTGTCCACTTGCGAGCCGGACTATTATGGCCATGAGCAGGCGCTGTTTCTGGACTTTCTGGAGGCGGGCCTGGTCTATCGCCGCGAAAGCGAGGTCAACTGGGATCCGGTCGACATGACGGTGCTGGCGAACGAGCAGGTGATCGACGGGCGCGGCTGGCGATCTGGCGCGCTGGTCGAGCGCAAGAAGCTCAACCAGTGGTTCCTCCGGATCACCGATTTTGCCGAAGATCTGCTGGAAGGGCTGGGCGGCCTTGAGGACTGGCCGGAGAAGGTCCGGCTGATGCAGGAGAACTGGATCGGCAAATCGCAAGGGCTGCGCTGCACCTTTCGCCTCGCCGGCATGGCAGAGGGCATCGATGTCTACACCACCCGGCCGGACACGCTGTTTGGCGCAAGCTTTGTCGCGATCGCAGCAGACCATCCGCTCAGCCTTTCGCTTGCCGAAAATGCGCCGGAGCTGCAGGCGTTCATTGCCGCGTGCAGGCAGGGCGGCACGACGGCCGCCGCGCTCGAAACAGCGGAGAAAATGGGGTTCAACACAGGCCTCAGTGTCGAGCATCCGCTCGATCCGGATTGGCATCTGCCCGTCTATGTCGCCAATTTCGTGCTGATGGATTATGGCACCGGAGCGATCTTTGGCTGCCCGGCGCATGATCAGCGCGATCTGGATTTTGCCCGCAAATATCGCCTGCCGGTGCGCCGCGTGGTGGCCGATGGCGATCTGACGGACCCGGATTTCGAGGGCGACGAGGCCTATACCGGGCCTGGCCGGATCGTGAATTCGGCCTGGATGGATGGCATGACGACCGATGCGGCAAAGGCCGCCGTGATTGCCCGTGCCACGCATGAGGGATGGGGGCAAAGCGAGACCCAGTATCGCCTGCGCGATTGGGGTGTGAGCCGCCAGCGTTACTGGGGCACGCCCATCCCGATCATTCATTGCCCGGCGTGCGGCCCGGTTCCTGTGCCGCGCGATCAGCTGCCCGTGGTGCTGCCCGATGATGTGAGCTTTGATGTGCCCGGCAATCCGCTGGATCGTCATTCCGGCTGGAAGCATGTTGCGTGCCCACGCTGCGGTGCGGACGCCCGGCGCGAGACGGACACGCTCGATACATTTGCCGATTCGAGCTGGTATTTCCTGCGCTTTGCCAGCCAGCCGGCCGATCGCCCTTTTGATGCAGCAGAGGTCGCGGCTTGGCTTCCGGTGACGCAGTATATTGGCGGAATCGAACATGCGATCCTCCATCTGCTCTATGCCCGTTTCTGGACGCGGGCGTTGCAGAAAATCGGCAAGTTGGATTTTGCCGAGCCCTTTGGTGCGCTGTTCACCCAAGGGATGGTAACGCACGAGACCTATCGCGGGCCCGATGGCAGCTGGCTGCTGCCCACCGAGGTGCGGATCGCAGGCGGCGTTGCGACGATGCGTGATGGCACCCCGGTGGAGCGGGGCCGCGTCGAAAAAATGTCCAAATCAAAGAAGAACGTGGTCGATCCCGATCCGATGTTTGACCGTTATGGTGCGGATGCGGTGCGCTGGTTCATGCTTTCCGATTCGCCGCCCGAACGCGATCTGCCGTGGTCCGAAAGCGGGATTGAGGGCTGTGCCCGCTTCGTGAACCGCATCTGGCGGGTGATCGGGGCGCATGATGCGGCAGCGTCCGGCGAGGATCTTGCGCTGAAAAAGGCGCTCCATCGCGCCATAGCCGGGATAGCAGGCGATATCGAGGCACTGCATTTCAACAAGGCCGTGGCCCGGGTGCATGCGCTGGTGAACGACATTGAACGCGCCGATCCCTCGGCCACCCGCAGCGCCGCGATCCGCACCGTGCCGCTGCTGATCGCGCCGATGCTGCCGCATCTGGCCGAGGAGGCCTGGGCCGCGCTTGGCGAGGCGGGGCTGATTGCCGAGGCCCAATGGCCGCCGCACGATCCCGCCCTGCTGGTGGATGATGAAGTGACGATTGCCGTGCAGGTGAACGGCAAGCTGCGCGATACGCTGTCGCTGGCCAAGGGCCTTGCCCGCGATGCGGCAGAGGCGGCCGCCCTGGCTGCGCCGAATGTCGTGCGCACGCTTGATGGCGCGACGCCCAAAAAGATCATTGTGGTGCCGGATCGTTTGGTGAATATCGTGCTGTGATGATGCGCCCGCCCCTTCGTGCCGCCCTGCTGCTTGGCCTTGCCATGCCGGCGCTGGCTGGCTGCGGGCTGCAATCGCTCTATGCGAGCGGCGCATCGGGCAGCACGGCGCAGCTGATGCGCGATGTGCGCGTCGCGCCGGTTGCGGGCAAGGCCGGCTGGCTGGTGCGCAATGCCCTGCGTGACCGGCTGGAGGCTGCGCGCGGCGGCAATGAGGGGGCCGCACGCTATCGGCTCGATATCAAGCTTGATGATCAGATTTCGGGCTTTGGCGTGCGGGCTGACGATGCCGTCACGCGGGAACGGCGGACGCTGCGTGCCCGCTATCAGCTGGTCGATACCAGCAATGGCGAGGTTCTGCTGGATGCGACAGCAGGCTCGGATGCAGGCATTGATGTCGTTGCCTCCGAATATGCAACCATCGCGGCAGAAGATAGCGCGCTGGAGCGGCTTGCAGGCGTCGTGGCAGATCAGATAGTGGCCCGGCTTGCGCTCTATGCCCGCCGGACGACGAGCGCAAATGCCGATGCCGACGCCCCCGTGCCGGGCGCCGAATGAGCCCATCCTGATGCGCGTGAAGCCGCCGGAAATGGCACGCCTCCTGGCCAGGCCCGATCCGGCGATCCGGCTTTATCTGCTGTTCGGACCGGATGAATCGGGTGTGCGCGCACTGGCCGATGGCTTTGCCGCCGCGCAGCCCGCCGACAGCGAACGCATCGAGCTGACCGCGGCGCAGCTGAAGGCCGATCCGGCACGGCTCGCGGATGAGGCAGCGGCGCTCTCGCTCTTTGGCGGCAGCCGCTTTGTCTGGGTGACGCTGGGGGATGGCGGGGATGAGGCGTTGGCGGCGGTCGATGCCCTGCTTGCGGCACCCACTGCCGGCAATCCCGTGCTCATTCTGGGCGGCAACATCAGCGCGACGAGCAAGTTTGTGAAGCGGATCGAGGGCGATGGGCGCACATCGAGCTGCATCTGCTATGAGCCCAATCCCGCCGAAATGCACGAGATCATCCGGGGCCTGGCGCGCGAACGCGGGCTGACGGTCGACGGTGAAAGCGTGCGCATGCTGGCTGGCCTGACGGCCAACGACCGGGCGCTGGCCGCGCGCGAGTTGGACAAGCTGGCGCTCTATCTCGATGCAAGCCCGCAAACCCCCCGCCAGCTGACGCCCGATGCCGTCGCGGCGCTGGGGGCCGATACCCAGGAAGAGGATATTGGCGGACTGGTGAACGCCATGCTGGGCGGCGACGCAGATCGGCTGATGCGCATGCTGGCCGAGGCGGAGATGGCGGGGCTATCGCCCATCCGCCTGTTCCGCACGCTTGCTGCGCGGGTCGATGTGCTGGCCCGGCTGCGCCCGGAGGTTGATCGCGGCACGGCTGCGTCGCGGGCCGTTGATAGTGCGGGCCGGGCCGTGTTTTTCAAGGAAAAGGCGGCTGTTGCTGATCAGCTGGCGCGCTGGCGGTCGCCGCATCTCGCGCGCCTGATACACAGGATTCTCGCCACCGAAGCGGCATTGAAGCAGGAAAAGACGGCCGGGTTCGTGCTCTTTCGCCAGCTTGCCGCAGACATGTGTCGCCAGGCGGCGGCCACGCGGGCACGCTCAACCCGCGGGCTTTGACCTACAAATAGCTGACGGTGATCGGGATGCGACCACGCAGCTCGCCCGAAATGCCGGGCGGCAGGCGCAGCTCCCCGCCAAAGGCAAAGCTGAGGCTGCCATCGGCACCAAGCCGGGGCGCCGCGGGCAAATCGGTGCGCAGATTGACAACCGTTGCGCGCAGCCCCGATGCCGCGACCAGCTCCACCTGCTGCGGCAGATCAACCCGAATGCCGCGCCCTGGCGTGCCTTCGATGCGCACCTGGCCGCGCACGGGCATGCCGCCCAGGTCGCTTGCCCTGCCGCTCATGCTGCGTGTCCCGCTCGTTGGATTGATGTCGATGCTGCCGCCGCCCGCATTGGCGATGCGACTGAAATCAAGGTTGGTTTCAATGGTGATTCGCAAAGGCTGTTCGGCCAGCTGGCTGGCGCGATCCGGGGCATCGGGCCGGGCGCAGAGCAGGCACTGGGCCGATGCCGGGCCCGCATGGCCCACGGGTGCCACGGCGGCACACAGCGCCAGCGCAACGATGACAGGCGAAGGAACAGGGCGGGGCAACGCGGGCATAGTGCCCAAGCCTTAGCCAAACATGGTCAACAAAATCTGAAAATCATGCGCAGGCGCTATTCGCCTGCTTTGGCCGGGGCAGGTCTTGCTGCCGGTGCCTTGGGTGCCGGCGATTTGGGCGGGGCCGATTTGGGCGCAGGTGCACGCTGGCTGTCCTCGCGGCCAGCGGGCGTCGGGGCATCCCGCCGGTCGGGCATGGGCGCGCCGGTGCCGTCGTTCGGGCTTGCGCTGCCCGAAGCCTGGTCGCTTGTGCTGCCGGTCTGCGCCTGTGCGGCAGCCGCCGCCGGTGCCGGACGCGGCCCTGTGCCCGGCAGCGGAGCGGGCGCGCTGGTATCGATGGCTGTGCCGTCGCTTGCCGCACTGTCCAGCACCACCATGTCGTCGCTGATGGTGCCGGGCTCTGCATCGGTTGCGTTCATCTGGGTTATGATCTTGTCATTGCCCTTGCTGGCAAAAAGATCGCAGCCGCCCGCTGCGCCTCCCATCAGCATGATCGCCAGCAGGCGCGGGGCAAGGCGTGTGGTGCGTCTCGTCATGCGCTGGCCTTAGCCACAGCTGCCGAGCTGTGCAAGCAAGGCAGGTGCTGCGGCCAGCAATGCATGGTCGAGCGCTGCCATATCGGCCGAAATGCCCAGAGCGGCGAGGCTGGTGACGGGATAGTCCGCCAGGCCGCACGGCACGATGCCGCCGAAATGCGCGAGATCAGGCGCAACATTCACGGCAATCCCGTGCAGCGTGACCCAGCGGCGCACCCGCACACCGATCGCCCCGATCTTTGCCTCGCGCCCGTCCGGCCCGCTGCACCAGATGCCGATCCGCCCGGCCGCACGCCAGGCGGCGATGCCAAAGCTGCCGAGCGCTGCGATGACCCAGCCTTCGAGCGCATGGACAAAGCAGCGCACATCGCGCCCGCGCAGCGCCAGATTGAGCTGCACATAGGCAATGCGCTGGCCCGGCCCGTGATAGGTATAGCGGCCGCCGCGCCCGGCCGCGTAAACCGGAAAGCGCGGATCGAGCAATTCGGCCTGGTCCGCGCTGGTGCCGGCGGTGTAGAGCGGCGGATGCTCCAGCAGCCAGATGCGCTCGCCGGCGCCTGCAGCAGCAATCGCTGCTGCGCGCTCATCCATGCTGGCGAGCGCTGCGGCATAATCCGTGAGGCCAGGGCTTGTCTGCCACAGCACATCGGGCAGGCCCGGCGGCCCGGCGATCAGCCTTTCCTCAGCTGCCATGATCATGCCGTGGCTCATCGCCTTGCTATAGGGGGCCTAGACACGCAGGCCAAGCCTGATAGGGTTGCCACCAATAACAGGCGGAGGGACGCGCAGATGCGAAAGCTGGATATGGGTCGGGCATGGGATGACAGCATGGCGATGCTGCGCGCCAACCAGTCCCTGCTGCTGCCGATCGCCGGTGTGTTCTATTTTCTGCCATCGCTGCTGGCCTCGATCCTGACGCCTTTGCCGCCCAGTGCTGCTGCGGTCACGTCTGCGGATCAGATGGTCGCGCTGGTTCGCGATATGCTGCTGGCGAGCGCCCCCTGGACGTTCGCCTCGATAGTGGCTGGCACGATCGGCAGCATTGCCCTCTATCGCATCCTGGTCGGGCCGCCCGGCACCAGCGTTGGCGATGCCATCGGTCTTGGCCTCAAGCTGTTCATCGGCGTGTTCATTGCCACCTTCCTCTCGTCGATACTGATCGGCATGGGTTTGGTGCTGCTGGTCATTCCGGGGCTTTATCTGCTCGTCCGGCTGCTCTTCATCGTGCCGCATGCGGCCCATAGCGGCCAGCAGAACCCGCTCGATCTGATGCGCGCCAGCTGGGAGCAGACGCGCGGCAATGCAGCCGGGCTGCTCGGATTTTTCGTCATGCTGTTTCTGATCGGATTTGTGCTGATGATCATCATGTCGGCGATCGTTGGCGCGCTTCTGGCCCTGCTGCTGCCCGAAGCTGCGGCCAACAATGTGTCGCTCGGCTTTGATGCGCTGATATCGACGCTGCTGCAACTGGTCATGATCGCCGTGACGGCCGCCGCCTACAAACAGCTCGGGCCGATCATGCAGACCGAGATTTTCGACTGACGAAACATCGTCATGCCGCTGAACGAAGGGGGGAGAATCGGATGAACAAGATCAGCCTGGGACGCGCCTGGTCCAATGCGGTCGGCTTTTTCGCGGGCGCGGGCGGTGCCCATGCCATCATCCTCATCGTGATCGGCATCCTGGTGCCCGCACTGCTGCAATGGGGCCTTTTCGGTGCCACCATGGCCACAATGATGAACCCCGCGGCGATGATGGGCGGCGGCTTCTCCTCGGGCATGGCGGGTGGCCTGGGGATTGTTGCGGTGATCGGCTATATCCTCTCGATCGGCAGCTATTTCGCCTCCTGGCGGCAGGGCCTGGAGCCGGGTGAGGGGATTGGCAGCGCGCTCAGCTATGGGATGATCATGGGGGCCATCACGGTGGTCGCGCTGATCGCATTGGCGGTGCTGGTCGCGCTTGTGGCGGGGCTGCTCTCGCCGTGGCTGGCGATCATCTTTGTGCCGATATTCCTCGTGCTGCTGATGTCGGTGTTTCCGGCCTTTGGCGGGCTGTTTGCCGTGGCGATGGTGCTGCTGTCGGTGGTCGGCGGCGCGCTGTTTGCCGCAATGCTGGGCCGCGGCGGGCTTGGCGGAGAAGCAGGCGCGGGCGGGGGCCTTGTGTTCCTGTTTCTGCTGGTTGGCGTGCTGATGCTGTGGCTGGGTGCGCGCCTTTCCTGCGTGGCGCCATATTTGGCCAGCATCCGCAGCCTCAATCTGCTGGCAGGCATACGCGCCAGCTGGGCCATGACGGCCGCCAGCCAATGGGCCATCATGGGCTATTTCCTCTTGATCGGTCTGGTCTTGCTGGTGCTGCTGTTCATTGTCGGGCTGGTGAGTGCGGCCGGCGTGGCAGGCTCGATCCAGAGCAATCCTGGCGCACTGGCCGAAAATGCCGGCGGGCTTGGCATCGGCATGGTGGTCGTTGGCCTGCTCTACAGCATCCCGATGGCCTATGTGGCGGTTGCGCTGCCGGGCGGGATCTTCAAGGAATTGAACGATAGCGACGCAGCAAGCACCTTTGCCTAGCGTCCGCGCGCTGCGGCTTCACGTCAGCGATAATTGAAGCTGATGGAAATGCGTTCATTGCCGGTGCGGCGCAGCATGGCGCCGGGCAGCACCTCGTGGCGCAGCCAGCTTTCCCACAGGATGAGCATGCCCGGGCGCGGGGTCACGTTGTAAAAGGGGCGCGCCTCGGGTGGCGCATTCTCGCTGCGCGTGGGTGCCGCCATGAACAGCGGCAGCCGCGGGTCTTCCAGCCGCAACGCGCCTGCACCGCGCGGCACCGCGATGTAAAGTGTGCCGGAAATGATGCTGTGCGGGTGAATATGTGCGCTGTGCGCGCCGGTCGCATCGAGCAGATTTACCCACAGGCTATCCAGCTTTGGCGGCTTGGCGAGCGCCATATGCGCCTCTTTCGCAAAGCTGCGCACATGGGGCTTCAGCGCCTTTTCAAGATCGGCAAAGGCGGGATCGCGCACCGGCAGATCGTTGAGCGAGGCATAGCTGGTATAGCCCGGATAGCCATGCGCCTTGCTCCAGCCCTGGCCCGCCTTGTCCTCGACTGCGAGCGCGCGGGCCGCATCTTCCAGCGCCACCAGCAGCGCCTGATCGTCAATCTCGCCGATGTAGAGCGGGGTTGCAAACAAATGGCGTATCGTCATCATGGTTGCGCTAGCGGGCCGATGCGGCGCTGGCAATGTGGCGGTGCACATCATAAGGGACAGGGCCATGCTGCTGAACGACATGATGGCGATCGGCCAGCGTCTTGCCAAAGCCGCGCGCCAGCGCCTTGCGAAAGCGGCACGACTGCCGCTGCTCCTCGTGCCGTTGCTCCTCCTGGCCGCGGGCAGCCCTGCCCATGCGCAGGGCCGGTTGCTGATTGCCGGCGGCGCGATTGCCGATGACAATGCAACCATTGCCGCCGAGCTGGCAGGCGCAGGCGGATCCATTGCCATCATTGCCAGTTCCTCGGCAGAGCCACAGGCCAGCTTTGCGGCATTTCGCGCCTATCTGCTGCGCCATGGTGTCGATGCGGCGCGCATCGTGCAGATCAGGCTCGCCATGATCGACGATCCGGCCACGCCCGATGTGGATGAGCGGGCGTGGGCGGACAATGCGATCGCTGTGGCAGAGATTGCAAAGATCGAGGCGGCCGGCGCGATCTGGTTCACCGGGGGTGATCAGGCGCGAACAGCGCGGCTTCTGCTCTCCCCGGGTGGCGGCGACACGCCGATGCTGCGCGCGATCCGCCGCCGCTTGCAGGCGGGCGGGCTGGTCGGCGGCAGCAGCGCCGGGGCCGCCATCATGGGCACAAACATGATCGCATGTGGCGATGCCGATGGTGCGCCCGGGCAGCCGGTCCGTGCGGATATGGCCCTGTGCGAGGCGGTGGCCGAAGGCGCGCCCGCGCCGCTGGTCATTGCGCGCGGCCTCGGCTTTCTGCCCTGGGCGATCACGGATCAGCATTTTTCGCAGCGCAAGCGCGAAGGGCGGCTCGAGCGTGCGGTTGCCCTCCAGCCCCGTGCCGCCCGCATTGGCCTTGGCGTCGACGAAAACAGTGCCGTGCTGGTGGATCTCGATATGCGGCGGATCACCCCCGTTGCAGGGCGGGCGACCATCTATGACGGACGCCAGCGCAGGCTCAAGGTCCGCATCCTCGTTGCGCCGTCACCGCAGGCTTGATCGGCTATTGCCCCGCGTCTAGAGCCTGTCCCGGCATGGGGACATTGCCTCATCGCCCCTTTTTCTGTGCGGAGTATGTGCATGAACAAGCTGTATCCCGATGCCGCCAGCGCACTGCAGGATGTGCTGCGCAACGACATGTTGATTGCCAGCGGCGGCTTTGGCCTGTGCGGCCTGCCGGAACGGCTGCTCGATGCCATCAGGGACTCAGGGGTGACCGGCCTCACCTTCGTCTCGAACAATGCGGGAATCGACAATGAAGGCATTGGCAAGCTGCTGCGCACCCGCCAGGTGAAAAAGATGATCAGTTCCTATGTGGGCGAAAACAAGGAGTTCGAGCGCCAATATCTGGCCGGAGAGCTTGAAGTCGAATTTTGCCCACAAGGCACGCTGGCAGAGCGGATGCGCGCAGGCGGAGCCGGCATTCCGGGATTCTACACCAAGACCGGCGTGGGTACGCTGGTGGCCGAGGGCAAGGATGTGAAAATTTTCGACGGAGAGGAATATATCCTCGAACGCGGCATTTTTGCCGATCTTGCCATCGTGAAGGCCTGGAAGGCGGATGAAAGCGGCAATCTGCTTTTCCGCAAGACCGCGCGCAATTTCAATCTGCCTGCTGCCACCTGCGGCAAGATCTGCGTGGCCGAGGTCGAGGAGGTGGTGCCGGTCGGCACCTTCGATCCCGATCATGTCCATCTGCCCGGCGTCTATGTGCAGCGCATGATCGTGGGCAGCCCCTATGACAAGAAAATCGAATTTCGCACCGTGCGCGAGCGGGAGATGGCATGATGACGACGCAGGACGGATTGATCAAGGGCTGGACCCGTGACGATATGGCGGCGCGCGCCGCGCAGGAGCTGCGCGACGGCTATTATGTCAATCTCGGCATCGGCATCCCCACACTGGTTGCCAATCACATTCCCGCTGGGATGGACGTCACCTTGCAATCGGAAAATGGGATGCTCGGCATCGGGCCTTTCCCTTATGAGGATGAGGTCGATCCCGATCTGATCAACGCGGGCAAGCAGACGATCAGCGAACTGCCGCAGAGCGCCTATTTCGATAGCGCGGCCAGCTTTGCGATGATTCGCGGCGGGCATATCGA
>CAZFYJ010000035.1:0-12228 GCA_964523215.1 uncultured Sphingomonadaceae bacterium
ACTCCTCGAACGGCTGGTGGATCCACGGGCTCGTGGGCAGCGTCTCGACGTGGTAGTCGGGGATGTAAGTCGACACGCCCTTCACCCAGATCACCGCTGCGCGCAGCTCCTGGATGGCCGGCATGCCGCGCAGGCGGTCGACCACCGCACGCAGCGTGTGGCCGGTGTCGGCCAGGTCGTCGACCAGCAGCACGCGGCCGGCCAGCTCGCCCTTGGGCATGGTGATGTACTTCGCCAGGTCGAGCCGGCCCTGGATGGTGCCGGCCTCGGCGCGGTACGAGCTGGTCGACATGATCGCCAGCGGCTTGTCGAACACGCGCGAGAGCACGTCGCCCGGCCGCATGCCGCCGCGCGCCAGGCACAGGATCTGGTCGAACTCCCAGCCCGAGCCGTGCACCTTCAGCGCCAGGCGCTCGATCAGCAGGTGGTACTCGTCCCAGGACACATACAGGTGCTTGCCATCGTCGGTGAGCATGCGGATCGGTCTCCTGTCGGTGGTGATTCGTCTACGCGCGGAACGGGTGGCGCAGCAGGATCGTGTGCACGCGGTCGGGGCCGGTGGACACCATGTCGATCGGCGCGCCGATCAGGGCCTGGATGCGCTCGAGGTAGCGGCGCGCGTTGGCGGGCAGCTGCTCCCAGTTGGTGAGGCCGGCCGTGGTCTCGGTCCAGCCGGGCAGCGTCTCGTACACCGGCTCGCACAGCGCGATCTCGTCGGCATCCAGCGGCAGGATGTCGACCAGCCGGCCGCCCAGCCGGTAGCCGGTGCAGACCTGGATCTCGGGCAGGCCGTCGAGCACGTCGAGCTTGGTGATGCACAGGCCCGACACGCCGTTGATGATGATCGAGCGCTTGAGCGCCGCGGCGTCGAGCCAGCCGCAGCGCCGCGCGCGGCACGATCCGGCAAACATCCGGACATTGCCAGATTGATCGCTTCGGTCGCACCCGAGGTGAAGACCAGCCGACCGCCCGGTGGCAGCAAGGCGCTGATCCGTTCGCGCGCGACGGCAACAGCCGCAGCAGCAGCGCGACCGGCCGCATGGGCGCTGTGCGGATTGGCATGGCTGCCCGCCACATCAGGATCGAGCCAGGCACGCATCGCACTCCAGGCCTCGGGCGCAAGCGGGCTGGTTGCCTGATAATCAAGATATATCATGATGATGAGGCCATGATGTTGCACCAGGTCTCAAAAAAATATTCCAGCTGCAGCCGCGTGGTTTGCGGGCCGATGCTCACGCGAATGGCGCATTCGGACAGTGCCGTGGGCAAGCCCATGGCCGAGAGCACCGGGCTGGCCTTCAGCGTGCCGGAGGAGCAGGCGCTGCCCGCAGAGACGGCAATGCGCGCCATGTCAAAGCGGATGATCTGCACAGAGGATGCAATGCCAGGCATCGCATAGCTGGCGATGGTCGGGATGCGCTGCGCTGCATCCGCAATCACCACGCCGCCGGCAGACGCAATCGCCGCATCGAGCCAGTCGCGCAGCACGGTCGCCGTCTCCAGCCAATCGCGGCTGGCGCTGACGGCCGCGGCAAAGCCCATGGCAGCGGGCAGATTCTCAGTGCCCTGGCGCAACCCCTTTTCCTGCCCGCCGCGCGCATGCAGCATGGCGGGATCGCGCAGCAGCAGCGCGCCAATCCCCGGCGGGCCGCCACATTTATGGGCGGAAATGGCAATCATGTCCGCTTCGCGCGGCAGCGCGATCTTGCCCGCGCTCTGCGCTGCATCGCAGAACAGATGGCTGCCGCCGGCCCTGATCCGTTCGGCAAGGGCGGCAACGGGCTGAATCACCCCGGTCTCGTTATTGGCATGCTGCACGGCATACAGCCCGCCCGGCCGCACCTCGAACGCATCCAGCGCGCCCTGGGCATCGACAGCCAGCCGCGGTGCATCCGCCGCACAGCGCAGGACCGCTGCATGCTCAACCGCGCTCGCCGCGTGGACGCGCATGCGCGAAGATGCAAGGCCCAGCGATATGGCTTCGCTCGCGCCGCTGGTGAATATCAGCTCTCCGTCCCAATCGAGCGCGGCGCAGATGCGTGACCGAGCCTCTTCAAGCGCGGCACGGGCGGCCCGGCCCGGCCCATGCGGTGATGACGGATTGGCCCAGATATCGAGTGCCGATGCCATGGCGGCGCGGGCTTCCGGCAGGATCGGCGCAGTCGCTGCGTGATCAAGATAGACGGGATCGGCCATGGCGGGGGGCGTTGTTGCACGGCATCGGCCGCTTTCGCAACAGTTGCACTCTGCAACCAGTTCCCTATATAGCCGCCAGCCCGGTTTCGGCCCGTCTCTCTTTGCAGGTATCCTTATGCCCGATGTCATTTTTCCCGGCCCGGAAGGGCGCCTGGAAGGCCGATTCAGTCCGCCACCGCGCCCGCGCGCGCCCGTAGCCATGATCCTGCATCCGCACCCCCAATCGGGCGGCACCATGAACGACCGGATCACGCAGTCGCTCTACAAGACGTTCGTGCGTCGCGGATTTGCGACCTTGCGCTTCAACTTTCGCGGTGTCGGCCGCAGCCAGGGCAGCTTTGATAACGGGATCGGCGAACTTTCGGATGCCGCAGCCGCGCTCGACTGGGTGCAGAGCTTTCATCCTGAAGCATCGAGCACTTGGGTCGCGGGGTTCAGCTTTGGCGCACTGATCGGGATGCAGCTGCTGATGCGCCGCCCGGAAATCCGCGGCTTCATCTCGGTCGCGCCGCCGGCCAACATGTATGACTTCACCTTTCTGGCTCCCTGCCCCTCATCCGGCATCATCGTGAACGGCGCCCAGGACGAAGTGGTGACAGCGGGTGCCGTGACCAAGCTGGTGGAGCGGCTTCGCCTGCAAAAAGGCATCACCATCCATCATGACGAAATACCGCGGGCCAACCATTTTTTCGAGCATGAGCTGGATCAGCTGATGAAATCGGTGGACAATTATCTCGACATGCGGCTCTCGCCAAATTCCCCCATCAAATAGCCAACACTGCTGCCCAGAGGCGCGACGCGCTTTTCCCGCTTACAGCGGGATGGTCCAGATCGCGACATTGCCAAACATCACGCCGCCGGCGATCATCATCAGCGCGCCGTTTTTGCGATCGCCCTCCCGCAGCCAGCGATAAAGCCCCGCGCCGGAAAGGACGAACCCGGCGAGCATGAGCAGCGCAAGCACAGAATCAGACATGCGGCCGTGGATATGGCGGCAGCAGCCGCGACGCAAGCGCAGCCAGCATCAGGCCCCGGCCCAATTCCACGGGTGGCAAAAGCCCGCAGGATTGGTAAAGGGCACGAGACGAATCCATTTGAAGCAGGAATGCCGATGCGCCTTGCCCTTGCCTCCGACCATGCCGGCTTTGCCATGAAGGCTGAGCTGGCCAGCTGGCTGCGCGAGGCCGGGCACGATGTTGACGATCTGGGGCCGGATGATGATGGCCGCGTTGATTATCCCGATTATGGCTATCGCCTGGCCCGCGCTGTCGGCGAAGGCGAGACTGATGCAGGCATTGCGATCTGCGGCTCCGGCATCGGCATATCGATTGCGGTAAACCGGCATCCCGCGTGCCGCTGTGCCCTGGTGACGGAGCCTTATGCAGCAACGCTGGCGCGGGAGCATAATGATGCCAATGTGCTGGCACTAGGTGCGCGGCTGATCGGCATTGACATGGCCAAGGCATGCGTCAGCGCCTTTTTGGCCGGAAATTTTGCGGGCGGCCGCCACGCTGCCCGCGTGGACAAGCTAACCGACCCCAAGCTGGAGACTGTGTGATGACCGTAGACGCCCTCGATCCCCCAGCGGCCGCCATCCGCGCGCCCGGCTTTTTTTCGGATGCCGTGGGCGCCAGCGATCCAGACGTCGCTGCGGCAATCGGGCGCGAATATGATCGCCAGCAATATCAGATCGAGCTCATCGCATCGGAAAACATTGTTTCGCAAGCGGTGCTGGATGCGCAAGGCTCGGTCTTCACCAACAAATATGCCGAGGGCTATCCGGGCCGCCGCTATTATCAGGGCTGTGGCCCTTCCGATGCTGTCGAAACGCTGGCGATCGAGCGGGCAAAGGCCCTGTTCGGCTGCGGCTTTGCCAATGTCCAGCCGCATTCGGGTGCGCAGGCAAACGGTGCTGTGATGCTGGCGCTGACCCGTCCGGGTGCGACCATCATGGGGATGAGCCTCGATGCCGGCGGCCATCTGACGCATGGCGCGCCCCCTGCCCAGTCCGGCAAATGGTTCAATGCCGTGCAATATGGTGTCGATCCACAGACGCATCTCATCGACTATGATCAGGTGGCAGCGCTCGCCAGGGAGCATAAGCCGGCGCTGATCATCGCGGGCGGCTCGGCCTATCCACGGATCATCGATTTCGCGCGTTTCCGTGCGATTGCAGACGATGTGGGCGCATTGTTCATGGTCGATATGGCGCATTTCGCGGGGCTGGTGGCAGCCGGGGTGCACCCATCGCCCTTTCCGCATGCGCATCTGGCGACGACCACGACGCACAAAACACTGCGGGGCCCGCGTGGCGGCATGGTGCTCACCAATGACGAAAGCATCGCCAAGCGGATCAATTCGGCTGTGTTTCCAGGATTGCAGGGCGGCCCGCTGATGCATGTCATTGCGGCCAAAGCGGTGGCCTTTGGCGAAGCGCTGCGGCCTGATTTTAAGGATTATGCCAAGGCCGTGATCGCCAATGCGCAGGCACTGGCCGAACGGCTGAAGGCCCGCGGTGCCGATCTCGTCTCGGGCGGGACGGATACGCATCTGGCATTGGTCGATCTGCGCCCGCTTGGCATTTCGGGCCGCGATGCCGATGAGGCGCTGGAGCGTGCCGGAATCACCTGCAACAAGAACGGGGTGCCCAATGATCCCCTGCCGCCCGCCAAAACGAGCGGCATTCGCGTCGGCAGCCCGGCTGGCACGACTCGCGGTTTTGGCATTGCCGAATTTGAAATGATCGGCGACATGATCGCCGACGTGCTGGATGGCCTGCGCAGCCGTGGCGAGGCTGGCGATCCGGAAATCGAGGCCAATGTGCGGCTGCGCGTGCGATCCTTGTGCGAACGCTTTCCCATTTATCGCGGCTGAGCGGGGTGCCCTGCTGAATGCGCTGTCCCTTTTGCGGCCATGATGAAAGCCAGGTCAAGGATAGCCGCCCCACCGATGATGGCGCGGCTATCCGCAGGCGCAGGCAGTGCGAGGGGTGCGGAGCGCGCTTCACGACCTTCGAGCGCATCCAGCTGCGCGAGCTGGTGGTGATCAAGGCCGAGGGCGCTCGCGAGACATTTGACCGTGAAAAACTGGAGCGTTCGATCAGCATTGCCTGCCGCAAACGGCCGATCGACGCGGACAAGATCGAGCGGCTGATTTCCGGCATCCAGCGCCAGCTCGAAACGCTGGGCGATACGGAAATTCCCTCCCGCCGGATCGGCGAACTGGTGATGGAAGGTCTGAAAGGCCTCGATAGCGTGGCCTATATCCGCTTTGCCAGCGTCTACAAGGATTTCAGCGAAGCCAGGGATTTCGAGGAGTTCGCCAGCAGCGTACGCGAAGTGGCGAGCGAATGAGCGAAGCGGGGGTTGAACAGCCCGCCATCATTCTCGTGCGCCCGCAGCTGGGCGAGAATATCGGCAAGGCGGCACGCGCGATGCTCAATTTCGGCCTCACCGATCTGCGCCTCGTCGATCCGCGTGATGGCTGGCCCAATCCTGATGCCGGCCCTGCAGCAGCGGGCGCCGATGAGGTGCTGGCCAAGGCTCAGCTGTTTCCGACGACGACCGAGGCGGTGGCCGATTGCCGCCATGTCTTTGCCACCACCGTGCGGCGCCGCGGGGTGGTGAAGCCGGTGCTGACTCCACATGAGGCCGCGCAGGACATGCACCAGGCAACGGGCAAATCGGCGATCCTGTTCGGCGCGGAGCGGGCCGGGCTCGAAACGGCCGATGTGGCGCTTGCGCGCACGATCATCACAGTGCCCATCAATCCGGCATTCGGATCGCTCAATCTGGCCCAGGCAGTGATCCTGATCGCATATGAATGGTCTCGCGCGGCCGGCACGATGACCCAGCCGACCCAGATCGCGCTCGATCCGCCGGCCCCCCAGGGCGAGCTTGATGGCATGCTCGATCAGATCGAGGCGATGCTGGATGCGGCGCATTTCTTTTTCCCGCCTGATCGGGAAGAAGTGACGCGCAACAATGTGCGCTCATTGCTCACAAAGCCGGGCTGGTCATCGCGTGAAATCCGGCTGATGCGCGGCATATTGCGGGCATTGGAGCGGCCGCGTCGGCACGCGCCATAGGCGGTCTTGCAAAGCGCCGCGAAACGGATATCGCTATCATCACCACGATGGAAGGCACCAATTATGATCAGCATTGCATTTCTCCTCCTCGCCGCGAGCACCGGGCAGAGTTCTGAACCGGCAGCCGCTGTGCCGGCCGAGCAGGCAAAGCCTCAACCGCAAGCCCAGGACGAGGGCCAGCAGGGAGGCCAGCAACAGGCCCAGCAACAGGCGGTGCGCAAGACGGCGGCAAAGCCGGATCGCAATGATCCCAACCGCATGGTTTGCAAACGTGAACAGCAGATCGGATCGCTGGTCCGTTCAAAGAAAATCTGCCGCACGCAGGCGGAATGGAAAGAGCTGGCCAATCAATCCAAGGATTATGGCAATCAGCAGCAGCAGCGGGCCGGAGAAGTGCGCAATCCGGGCTGAGCGGGGGCGCCGCGGCGCAAGCCGGGTTGACTTTGTCGTGCGCACCGCTATGTGCGCGGCTCGCATTTGGCCCTGCACATCCGGTGAAGCAGGTGCCCGGCACGGCAGCAGCCATGTCGCGCGGCATCCGGATCATTGGGCCTCAACGGGCCACGCATTTGGAGAACATCTATGTCGAAGCGCCAGAGCGCCAAGTATAAGCTCGACCGCCGGATGGGCGAAAACATCTGGGGTCGCCCCAAATCCCCCGTCAACCGCCGCGAATATGGCCCCGGCCAGCATGGTCAGCGCCGCAAGGGCAAGACCAGCGATTATGGCCTTCAGCTGCGCGCCAAGCAGAAGCTGAAGGGCTATTATGGCGATGTCACCGAAAAGCAGTTCAAGCGCGCTTATCAGGAGGCCGACCGCATGAAGGGCGATACCTCGCAGAATCTGATCGGTCTGCTCGAGCGTCGGCTTGATGCGGTCGTCTATCGCGCCAAATTTGCGCCGACCATTTTTGCCGCACGCCAGCTGGTCAGCCATGGCCATATTCTCGTTAATGGCGAGAAGTGCAACATCGCTTCGCGGCAGGTAAAGCCTGGCGACACGGTGAGCCTGGGCAAAAAGGCCCAGCAGATGGCGCTCGTCATCGAGGCGCAGAGCCTCGCCGAACGCGAAATCCCGGATTATCTGGGCACCGATGGCAACAGCGCGGTCTCGCTGACGCGGGTGCCGACGCTCGATGAAGTGCCCTATCCGGTGAAGATGGAGCCCAATCTGGTCGTCGAATTCTATTCGCGCTGATCCGGCTGGTCTTGGCACACAAAAAGGTCGCCTTTCGGGGCGGCCTTTTTTGTGCGCAAAACCGCCCAGTCGTCGCCCGCGCCTCAGCAACCCGGCGGTGCCGGCATGCGCCCACCCCCTTTGACAGCGTCAGCACACAGCGGCATGGTGCAATGCGTGGTGCAACGGGGAGAATAAGGGATGACGCGCATGATGGCGAGGCGGATGATGACGATGATGGCAGCGTCGATGCTGCTCTGGGGTTGCACGCCTTCAAGCGCGCCCACCGCCGGCGCGGGCAGCATGGCTGCGCCGTCCAGGGCGGCGACGAAGAATCCGGCCAAACTTATCTCTGCGGAAAGCATCCGCGCCGTCACCCAGGAATTGTCGCTCGACAGCTATGAAGGGCGCGCGCCTGGCACGCCCGGCGAGGCCAAGACGATCGAATATATCGCCAAGAAGTTTTCAGCCGCCGGCCTGCAGCCCGGCAACAAGGGCAGCTGGTATCAGGATGTTCCGGTGATCGAGCTGACGGCCGACCCGTCGATGCGGCTGAACGTCACGGGCGGCGCAGCCCCCATCAGCCTTGCCTACAAAACGGATTTTGTGGCGGGAACCTATCGCCAGCGCAGCAGCATCAATATTGCGAACAGCGATATGGTGTTCGTCGGCTATGGCATCAATGCGCCGGAACGCGGGTGGAATGATTATGCGGGTGTCGACGTCAAGGGCAAGACCGTCATCATCCTGATCAACGATCCGGACTATGAAACAGCCGGGCTCGAAGGCCGCTTTGGCGGACGCGCGATGACCTATTATGGCCGCTGGACCTATAAATATGAGGAAGCAGCGCGGCAGGGCGCGGCAGCGGCGCTGATCGTGCACGATACATTTCCCGCAGCCTACCCGTGGGATGTGGTCGTCTCCAGCTGGACCGGCCCGCAAATCTTCATCGATACAGCAAGCAAGGGCATGGATCAGACGCTGGCCAATGGCTGGCTCACCGGCAATGCGGCAGACCGGCTGTTTCAGGCTGCGGGCAAGGATCTGCAAAGCCTGGTTGCCGCCGCCAAACAGCCCGGCTTCAAGGCCGTGCCGCTGGGGCTGAAGGCTTCGCTCAGCTTTCGCAACACGATGCAGGGCGGCATGTCGCGCAATGTCGTGGGCGTGTTGCCCGGCGCAAAACGGCCTGAGGAAAGCGTGCTCTATACAGCCCACTGGGATCATCTGGGGCGCTGCGAGGCCGTGAAGGGCGACGATATTTGCAACGGCGCGATCGACAATGCCACCGGGATCGGCGGCCTGATTGCCCTTGCAGAGGCTTTTGGCAAAGCCGGCCCGGCAGAGCGCAGTGTTGTTTTCGTGGCGTTTACGGCTGAGGAATCGGGCCTCCTCGGATCGAAATATTATGCGGAAAATCCGGTCTTTCCGCTCGCCAAAACAGCTGCCGGCATCAATATGGATGGTCTGAACGTGCTCGGGCGGACCCGCGACGTGGTGGTGATTGGCAAGGGCCAGTCGCAGCTGGAAGCTCTGCTCGAAAAGCGCGTGAAGGCGCAAGGCCGCATGCTCGTGGGCGAACCGACACCCGAAAAAGGCTTTTTCTTCCGATCCGATCATTTCAGCCTCGCCAAGCTGGGCGTGCCGATGCTCTATTTTGATTCAGGTGAAGATCTGCTGGCAGGTGGAAAAGCGGCGGGGCGCAAGGCCGCCGAGGACTATACCGTCAATCGCTATCACAAGCCGCAGGACGAATTTGACCCCAATTGGCGCTGGGATGGCGCGCTTGAGGATATGATCCTGAATTATCAGGTCGGCCGTGAAATTGCCGACAGCAGGCTGTGGCCGCAATGGAACGCGACATCCGAATTCCGCGGCGTGCGCGAACAGACAGCCTCCGAACGCAAATAGCGGATCGATGCCAGGCCCGCTCTTCCCCGCCGAATGGGCGCCACATGCCCGCGTGCTGATCGGCTTTCCCGGGCTTGCCCATGAATGGCAGGATGCCTTTGCCGGAGCGCGCGCGGAAATCGCAGCCTTTGCCGATGCCGTGGCCGATGAAGGGCGCGGCGAACAGGTGCATCTGGTTGCCAGCCCTGGCGAGCCTGCCGCGATGGCACGCAGCCTTGCGGGCCCGCATGTTGACGTCATCCCGCTCGAGATCGGGGATATCTGGCTGCGCGATACCGGACCGATCATGGTGCAGGATGCCGATGGTGATCGAGATTCCAATCCACCCCAATGGAGCGCGCGCGATTTCGGCTTTAACGGCTGGGGCCACAAATATGTGATGCCCGGCGACGAGACCATCGCATCACGGCTTGCGCACCATTTCGGCTGGCCATCACAGCAATGCGACTGGGTGCTCGAAGGCGGGGCGATCGATGTGGATGGAACTGGCCTGTGCGTCACCACCGAACAATGCCTGCTCCATCCCAATCGCAACCCGGCGCTTTCGAAAGCCGATATCGAGGCGCGCCTTGCCCGCGATCTGGGCATCAGCCGGATCCTTTGGCTGGGCGAGGGGCTGGCGGGCGATCACACTGATGGCCATGTCGATAATCTGGCCCGTTTCGTGGCGCCCAATCGCCTGCTGCTGCCGGTCGCGAACGGGCCGGATGACCCCAATTGCGAAGTTTATGAGGATGCCGCGGCGCGGGCGCGGGCATTTGGCGTCGATCTCGTCACCATCCCCTCGCCCGGCCGCTTCGTGCAGGATGGTGCAATCGCGCCAGCAAGCTACATGAATTTCTATATCGGCAACCGGATCATCGCCATGCCGGCCTTTGGCCTGCCCACGGATGCGCAGGCGGCCTATGTGCTCGAACGGCTGTTTCCGGGCAGGCGGGTCGTTCCGCTTTCCAGCGTCAATGTGCTGAGCGGGGGCGGCAGCTTTCATTGCAGCAGCCAGCAAATCCCGGCATAAGGCTTTTTTCGGCGAGGAGGGACTATGCTCTGGAAGATGTGTGCGGCGATGCTCGGGCTGTTATTGCCTGGTGGCTGCAGCGGGGGTGATGTCGGCCAGTCCTCAGTCGCGGTTGATTTCGCGCCGGAGGGAAAATAGCCTGTGGCCCGCAGCATCACGGTCGCTGCCCTTCAGCTGGCGCTGAGCGACGATATTGATGTGAACATCGCGTCCGTCGCGGCGCTGGTGCGCGATGCCGCGCGGCAAGGGGCACAGATTGTGCTGCCGCCGGAATTGTTCGAAGGCCATTATTTCTGCCAACGCGAAGATGAGCGGGAATTTGCGCGCGCGCACAGGGCGGACCAACACCCTGCCGTGCAGGCAATGCAGCAGCTTGCAGCAGAGCTGGGCGTGGCCATTCCCACCAGCTTCTACGAGCGCGACGGGCCGCATTACTATAATAGCCTGGCCATGATCGGCAGCGATGGCGCCGTAGCCGGCATTTACCGCAAGAGCCACATTCCCGACGGCCCGGGCTATGAGGAAAAATATTATTTCCGCCCGGGCAATAGTGGGTTCAAAGTGTGGCAGGCGGGGCAGGCAGTGATCGGGGTCGGCATCTGCTGGGATCAATGGTACCCGGAATGCGCGCGCGCGATGGCGCTCATGGGTGCAGAGCTGCTCTTCTACCCCACAGCCATTGGCTCGGAACCCTATGATGCGAGCCTCGATACCAGCCAGATGTGGCGCCGCGCGATGCAGGGCCATGCCGTGTCCAACTGCATGCCGGTGATCGCAAGCAACCGCATCGGCACAGAAGGCGCGCAAAGCTTTTACGGCCACAGCTTCATCGCCAACGAATTTGGTGATCTGATCGCCACGTTCGGCGCCCATGAAACCGGGGTGCTGATCGCCGAGCTCGATCTGGCGCTCGCGGCCGAGCGCCGGGCGGGGATGGGATTTTTCCGCGATCGCCGGCCAGAGCTTTATGCCCGGCTGGTGCAGGATATTTGATGCAGGAGCGGAGATACGGGGGCTTTGCAGCCCGGGCTTCTTGCCCTAATCTGGTGCCGAAGAGGAGGGTCGCATGCAGGCTTTGAAAACCATGCTGTGGGTGTTTTTTGCGGTGTGCATCGCAATATTCGCCTATGAAAACCGCACCTCGACCGACATCACCATCCCAACCTTCGTCGCCGAAGACATTCGGCTTTCGATCCGGGTTTACTGGCTGGCGATTGTCAGCTTTCTGGCAGGCTCGCTGCCCTTGTGGCTGCTTTATCGTGCGACCAAATGGCGGCTGGAGCGGCGGCTGGAGACCAGCGAACGATCGCTTGCCGATCTGCGCGCCGTTCATGCAGCGCACAGTGCCGCCGCTGCCGGCACTGCAAGTGCAGCGGCAGAGAGTGAGACGCCCCCAGCCCAGCTGCTGCAGCCATGAGCTCGCCGCTCTATGTCGCCATTGATACGCCTGATCTGGCGCGCGCGACGGATATTGCCCGGCGCGTCCAGCATCATGTCGGCGGGCTGAAGCTGGGCCTCGAATTTTTCTGCGCCAACGGACATCACGGCGTGCACGAGCTGGCACGGCTCGGCCTGCCGATCTTCCTCGATCTCAAGCTGCACGATATCCCCAATACGGTGGCAAAGGCGATGCAGGCCATCAACAGCCTCGAGCCTGCCATCGTCACGGTGCACGCAGCGGGCGGGCGCGCCATGATGGAAGATGCAAAAGCTGCCGCCGGATCGCACACAAAGGTGGTCGGCGTGACCGTGCTGACCAGCCTGGACGATCATGATTTGAGCCGTGTCGGTGTGCCCGATGCCCCCGAGGCGCAAGTCGCCCGGCTGGCCGCGCTGGCGCAGG
>CAZFYJ010000035.1:12238-13974 GCA_964523215.1 uncultured Sphingomonadaceae bacterium
CATGAAGTCAAATCGGCGCGCAAGCTATGGAAAAACGGTTTTTTTGTTGTACCAGGCGTCCGCCCGGTGAGCGGCAACAGCGCTGATCAGAAACGCATCGTGACACCCGCCGAGGCAATGCATAACGGCGCATCGGTGATCGTTGTGGGCCGCCCCATCACCCAGGCCGACGATCCCGATCGCGCGGCGCGCGCCATTGAGGCGACACTGTAGTGGCGGATCATGCAACCCCTAACCTGCCGTCACGGGATTATCACAAGACCATTGAATTCTACACGAAGCTTGGTTTTGCAACGTCATGGCATGATCAAGACTGGCTCATTATGGAGTCAGGCGGCCTATGCCTTGAATTTTTCCGTTACTCCGATCTCGACCCTGCGAGCAGTTCGTTCAGCTGCTGCTTACGCCTGGATAATCTGGACCATTTCTATATGCAGTGCCGCGCGGCGGACATTCCCGAGACCACAGAGGGCTGGCCACGATTGCATCCGCCTAAATTGGAACATAGCGGCTTGAAAATTGCTTATCTCATCGATCTGGACGGCACTCTTGTCCGTTTGGTTCAGAATCCTGAAGATGAGCGATGCAAACCCTGATCAAAATCTGCGGGCTATTGACGCCAGAGGCTATCGAAGCCGCTGCGCGCGCGGGCGCCACGCATTACGGCCTTGTCCATTTCGAAAAAAGCCCGCGCCATCTGTCGCTCGAAACGGCAGCCGCGCTGCGCGCTCAGGCCCCCGCGACGCTGAAATCGGTGCTGCTGCTGGTCAATGCGTCACCCGAATTGACCGCGAAGGCCGTTGTGATGGTCAAGCCGGACATCATCCAGTTTCACGGCAGCGAAACGCCGGAGTGGCTTGCCCTCGCCAAACAGCATCTGAAGGTCGAGATCTGGAAAGCGCTTGGCGTGAAGGATGCGCCCACCTTGCGCCAGAGCGATCGCTATCTGGGCGTGGCAGATCGCCTGCTGTTTGACGCCCCGGCATCATCCGCTTCTGGGGCATTGCCGGGGGGGAATGGCACGCGGGTCGATTGGTCGCTGCTGGCGGGCTATCCGCACCGCATGCCCTGGGGGCTGGCAGGAGGGCTGGATCCGGACAATGTGGCCGATGCGATGCGCGCAACCGGCGCCCCGCTGGTTGACGTGTCATCGGGCGTCGAATCCGCCCCCGGTGTCAAGGATGTGGACAGAATTGCTGCTTTCTGCAAAGCGGTTCGGCATCATGAACGCGCCTGACATCCTCTCCAACTCCCTTCGCCAGCAGCCGGATTCGCGTGGTCATTTTGGCGAGTTTGGCGGGCGCTATGTCGCTGAAACGCTGATGCCCTTGGTGCTTGATCTGGAGCGCGCTTATCGCAGCTGCCAGGCCGACCCGGCATTTCAGGCACAGTTTGACGATCTGCTTGAACATTATGTCGGGCGCCCTTCCCCGCTCTATTTCGCTGAGCGACTGACCGAGGAATTGCGCAAGGACGCGCCCGCCGGAAAAGGCGCGCAGATCTGGTTCAAGCGCGACGAGCTGAACCACACCGGCGCGCACAAGATCAACAACTGCATCGGCCAGATCCTGCTCGCGATCCGCATGGGCAAGACCCGCATCATCGCCGAGACCGGCGCGGGCCAGCATGGCGTCGCCACGGCCACGGTCTGCGCGCGCTTCGGCCTGCCTTGCGTGATCTACATGGGCGCGACCGACGTGGCCCGCCAGGCGCCCAACGTGTTCCGGATGAAGCTG
>CAZFYJ010000036.1:0-13937 GCA_964523215.1 uncultured Sphingomonadaceae bacterium
GTCGCCGTCGACGATGGGCAGCCAGCACAGGCTCCCTGCATCTTCAGATAGACATGCCCCTGCTTGAACCCGCGATAGACAATATCGCCCCCATCATTGGCAACAGCGGGTCGAATGCGGGTTTCGATCAGCTCCTTGATCTGATCGATGATGTCGGCGTCGGCGGGATCGTCGTCCACGCCATCATCATCGCCACCAGGGACCGCAAAATCGGCGCTCGCCGGTTTGAACAGCGGCATGTTGGCGACAAAATGATCGAGCATGGTCATCACGACATCGGGCTTCACATCAGGCCAGCTTGCGCCCGGCGCGATGGTGACCGAAACAAAGTCGCGCCCGAAAAAAACACCCGTGACGTCGCCGATGCTGAACAGCGCCTCGGCAAGCGGAGAGATGGCGGCCTCTTCAGGTGTCGCAAAGTCGCGCGTGCCATGATCCATCACCACCCGTCCGGGCAGGAACTTCAGCGTGGCGGGATTGGGCGTGATGTCCGTCTCGATGATCATGGGCGGCATGTGGCGCAGGGCACGGCCAGTTTCAAGCCCCCAATGATGCCGCCTCTTTGCCCGCGACCAGATGGCGCTAAACACATCCCTATGCGCATCTTCTCCAGCTTTGCGGTCTTCGATTGGTCGGGCGCCGCCGGCACATTGCAGCCCGGAATCAGGCTTGCCCTGTGCGACACGGCGGGCGCGCCGCGCCTGATTGCGCCCGATGCACGCCACTGGAGCCGCAATGCGGCACTGGCCTGGCTCCGGCAGCGCCAGCGGGACCACAGCGACATGCTGATCGGCCTTGATCTTTCGGCCGGCTTTCCCTTTGCCGATGCTGGCGCCTATTTTCCGGGATGGAACGAAAGCCCGGCCGATGCACCGGCATTGTGGGCGCTGGTGGATCGCCATAGTGCCGCGCACGACAATCTGGCGGCGCATGATTTTCTGACGCTCCCGCCGGTGCTTCGCCACTTCCGGATGCGGGGATCGACGGGGGAGGCCTTTCCGCCAGGCAGCGGGCGGCTGCGCGTGACGGAACTGGAATCGCGCCGCCAAGGGCTTGCCAACCCCTATAGCTGCTACAATCTGGTCGGCGCAGCCCAGGTCGGCAAAGCGAGCCTGACAGGCATGCGCATGCTGCACGCCTTGCGCGGCCACATACCCATCTGGCCGTTTGATCCGGTTCCGCCATCCGGCCCGATGATCGTGGAAATCTACACCAGCATTGCCGCTGTGCATGCGGGAATGCCGCGGGGGCGGACAAAGGTGCGCGATCTGGCGCTGCTCAATGGCCTGCTCGCCCGGCTGGATAGCCCGCCGGCGCATGCCCTGGCACTGGACGATCACAGCAGCGATGCGATGCTGACCGCAGCATGGCTGCGCCGCGCCAGCCATGATCGGCACCTGTGGCATCCTGCCGCCATGGCGGCAGGGATCGCGCAAACAGAGGGCTGGACCTTTGGCGTGGCTTGACGCTAAAGGGGCGCGTCCACCGGCGCGCCGCGTTAGCTCAGCTGGTAGAGCAACCGCCTTGTAAGCGGTAGGTCATCCGTTCGAGTCGGATACGCGGCACCACCCGATCCATCGTCCCGAACAAAGGCATGCCTGCATGGTCGAAGCGCAGATTTTCCGCAATGCCATGGGCCTGCTCGGCGCGGCTGTGAACATCATCACGACTGACGGCCCGCACGGCCGCCACGGCTTTACTGCCTCTGCCGTCTGCTCGGTGACCGATAGCCCGCCCACCCTGCTGGTGTGCCTCAACCGGCAAAGCGGCTCGCACCTGATCTATTCGGGCAACCGCACCATCGGCATCAATGTGCTTGCGAGCCAGCATGAGGCGCTTTCGGTGCATTTTGCCAAATCAGCAACATCGGTGGAGGATCGCTTTGCCAAAGGCGAATGGCACGTCGCCGAAACGGGCGCTCCGCTGCTCAGCGATGCACTTGTCGCGCTTGATTGTGCCATCGATCAGGTGCTCGAGGTGGGCACGCACAGCGTCTTTTTCTGCGGCGTGAAAGCAGCGCATTTCGGGCCGCCAAGCCAGGCGCTGATTTATCACAACCGGGCATTTCACGCGCTTTGCTGAAATGTTGCCGATCCGGGCGCGAGGGCGGTGAGGTGGGGAGCTTCTGTTGCCCGGCGCTCCCCAAGCCGCTGGTTTCCGATTCTGTTGCCCGGTCCGGTCCGAACCGCGTTCTCGCTTTATAGCCTTGGGCCGTCAGGCCCGCTGGTTATGCGGCGAGAGCAAGTGCTTCGTTGTCGTTGGCACTTATCGTTTTGAACGGTTTAACGGCGCATTCAGGCCGAGCGAAAACACCGCTTTTCAACACACGTCGATCCTGGTTCGGCCCCGTCAAGGCCCCTGGCACGCCAGGGGTTTTGGTGGAGCCGCCGGGTACTGCCCCCGGGTCCGCTGCATCTATTGCACGGCATCATTTATCGCCATAGCCGGGCAAGCCCGGCACAAGTGGATATAGGCGTTTGCGACCCGAAAGAAAAGGACCAGCCGCATGCGGCCGGTCCCTCCCCGATGCATCGCGTCGAAACGGCTATTTTTTGAGCGAATCGCGAATTTCCGTCAGCAGATCGACCTCGGTCGGCCCCGCTGCCGGCGCGTTGATCAACTTGTTGGCCTGACGTACCAGCATGAACACCACGAACGCCAGAATGATGAAATTGATGATCGCCGTCACGAAGCTGCCCAGCGCCATCACATTGGCCCCCGCAGCCTTGGCCGCGGCCAGCGTTGCCCCCGCGGGCACTGTGCCGCTCAGCACGATGTACTGATTGCTGAAATCGGCGCCGCCGCCAGTGATCCATGCGATGAAGGGCATCAGGACATCATCTGTCAGCGATTTGACGATCGAGCCGAACGCACCGCCGATAATCACACCGACCGCAAGGCCCATCACATTGCCCTGATTCAAAAATGCCTTGAATTCACTTGCCATACTCATAACCCAACTCCCTCATTTTGCGGTTATATTCTCTGCCATATTGCGGCCATGATTGCACATTGGCAAGCAGTAACCTACATCATTTCCGGGCCTGCAATCAGCAGGCCGGAGGAGGAAACATGTCCCGTCTGCTTCGCACCACCGCAATCGTCCTCATTGCCGCGCCGCTCGCTGCATGCGGCATCAACAGCGTTCCAACACAGGAAGAGGCGGTGAATGCCGCCTGGGCCGAGGTGGAAAGCCAGTATCAGCGTCGCGCGGACCTGATCGGAAACATGGCGGAAACCGTGAAGGCGCAGGTGCGGGCCGAGGAAAATATCTTTGTCGGTGTGGCCGAGGCGCGTGCCAAGGCGAACAGCACCAAGATCAGCGTCGGCGAAGGCGATCTCGAAAGCGCGGACAAAGTGGCCGCGTTTGACAATGCGCAAACCGCGCTGATGGCCAGCTATCGGGGCTTTCTGACCACGGTCGAGAATTATCCGACGCTGCGCAACAATGAGGGGTTCGACAAGCTGCGCGATGAAATTGCCGGCACGGAAAACCGCATCGCCATTGCCCGGCGCGATTATAATCTGGCCGTGCAGACCTACAACACGACCATACGCACCTTTCCCGACATCATTGGCGCAAAGGTGATCCACGGGGCGCAACCGAAAGTGCCGTTCAAGCGCATCACGCAGAATGCTGATGTCGCGCCGAAGCTGGACATGAGCCAGTAAGCAATCGCCCGTAGCGGAGCGCCGTTGATGATTGCCCTGCACCCTCTGCGCCCAGCATGGCTGTGGGTGATCGGCGCTGTGCTGATGCTGCTTGCTGCATCGGCTGCCGCGCAGATGATCGACACCAAGCTGTTCCCGCCTTTGTCCGGCCGGGTGGTGGACGAGGCCAATCTGCTCAGCCCGCAGGATGAAGCGCAGATCACGCAGCGGCTTGCAACGCTTGAGGCGCAGACCGGGCGCCAGCTGGTGGTCGCGACCATCCCCTCGCTCGAAGGCCGCGCGATCGAGGATTATGGCTATCAGCTGGGGCGGCATTGGGGCATTGGCGAAAAGGGCAAGAACACCGGCATGATCCTTCTGGTTGCTCCCAATGATCGCAAGATGCGGATCGAGGTCGGCTATGGGCTGGAGCCTTATGTGACCGATGGCCTGGCCGGCAGCATCATCCGCAACGAGATCACGCCGCGGTTCAAGGCGGGCGATTATGCCGGCGGCATTGCCGCAGGCGTCGACCGCCTGGCAGCCCAGCTTGCCTTGCCGCCCGAAGAGGCCGCGAAGCGGGCACGCGGCGCACAGCAGGCGGAAACACGGCGCGCCGACAGCGGCTTTTCTGCCGGATCGATCATGTTCTGGCTGTTCATTTTCCTCTTTTTCTTCATCCCGGCGCTGCGCTCCTTTGCCCGCATGGGTCGCCGCTATGACGGCCCCTGGGGCAAGCGCAGCAGCCGGGCCCGGCGCGCGGCCAGCGGGGTGGCTGACGTGATTGCCGATATCGCACCCATCATTATCTGGTCTGCCCTTAATGATCGCGATCGTGGCAGTGGCGGTCGGGGCGGCTTTGCGGGCGGGGGCGGATGGGGCGGCGGTGGCGGCTTTTCCGGCGGCGGAGGCTCCTTTGGCGGCGGCGGCGCTTCCGGCAGCTGGTAAGCAATCTGGTAAGGGAAATGGATTAGACCATCATCATGCCCGCACGCTTCAACCATATGTCCGAACAGGATCATGCGCTCGTTTCCGCTGCCGTTGCGGAGGCAGAGACCCATACCGACGGCGAAATCGTGACCGTGGTGACGGCGCTGTCCGACAGCTATCATGATGTCGGCCTGCACATGGCGATCGCTGCCATGTTTGCCATGCTCGCGGCCGTGATCGGCTGGCCGGGCTGGTTTGCAGACATGCTGCTGCGCATGACCGGCAACTGGCATGGCACGCTGCTGCCGTGGCACTATATGGCGGGATTATTCTGCCTGCTGATCATCGTGTTTCTCGGCGTGCGTTATCTGTTTGCCTGGATGCCGCTGCGCCTTGCCGTTACCCCCAAGGCGACCAAGGCCCGGCGGGTGCGCAGGCGCGCAATCCAGGCGTTCCGCATGGGGGCAGAGGCGCGCACCATGCGCAAGACGGGCGTGCTCATCTATTTGTCGCTGGGCGAGCATCAGGCCGAAATCGTGGCCGATGAAAGCATCCACAGCAAGGTAGACGAGGAACGCTGGGGCGATGCAATGGCAGCGCTCGTCACCCATATCCGCGCCGGCGAACCGGGCCAGGGGCTGGCGGAGGCGGTGCGCCAGATCGGCATCATATTGGCTGAGCATTTCCCCCGCGGCGCAGGCGACGTGAACGAACTGCCGGACCGGCTGATCGAACTATGAGCGGCACGGCACCCGATGCCGATGCGCCCGAGGCCGTGATGTGGCAGGGGCGATTCATCACGGCAAAGCGCCGCGGCCGCTGGGAATATGTGGCGCGGGCACGCGGGATACGGGCCGCCGTGATCCTTGCCGTGGAAGAGGGGCATGTGCTGCTGGTCGAGCAGTATCGCGTGCCGCTGGGCCGGAATTGCCTGGAGCTGCCGGCCGGGCTGGTGGGCGATGAGCAGGCGGGGGAAGACGCGCTTGCGGCCGCCGGGCGCGAACTGGAGGAAGAAACCGGCTATCGCGCCGCACAGCTGCACAATCTGGGGGAGTTTTACAGCTCGCCCGGGATGGTGAGCGAAGCATTCACGCTGGTGCAGGCGTCCGGCCTTGTCCGCACCGGCCCAGGCGGGGGTGTGGATGGCGAAAACATCAGCGTCCACCGCGTTGCCATGGATCAGCTGGATGCCTTTGTTGCTGCCAAGCGGCAGGAAGGCTGCGCCATCGATGTGCGCATTGCCCTCCTGCTCGGCTTTGCAACGGCGCGCGATCAGGCCGGCTGATCGGCCCGCTCGGCACCCTTGCCGTCCAGATTCGCGGCAACAAAGCTCCAGTTGATGTGATGTTTCAGCAGGGTATCGGCATAAGAAGGGCGCGCATTGCGATAATCGACATAATAGGCATGTTCCCACACATCAAAGATGAACAGCGGCTCCATGCCATGGGCGACCGGACAATCGGCATCGTGCAATGATGTCACGGCCAATCCGTCCCCATCCTTGATCAGCACCGCCCAGCCGCTGCCGAAATGGCCCACAGCCTCGGCTTTCAGCTTTTCGATCAGCGCATCGACCGAGCCAAAGCTGGCGTTGATCTTGTCCAGCAGTTCCCCTTCTGGTGCCTGCGCCTCGGGCGACAGGCCAAGCCAATAGAAGCTATGGTTCCAGATCTGGCCGACCTGATTGAACAGCCCCTGCTTGCCCTCGGCCTTGGCCAGCTTCACCAGCTCAACCAGCGATTTGCCCTGCAGCGCCGGATCAGCCGCAACCAGCTCATTGGCCTTCACCACATAGGCATTGTGATGCTTGCCATGATGATAATCGAAAGTTTCTGGCGAAAGGGCGGCACCAAAGGCATCCTTGGCATAGGGCAGATCGGGAAGCGTGAAGGCCATGTTTCTTCTCCTTTGTGGTTGGCTGGGTCTCACTGGCTGCTGCGCATATGCGCCTTGCGCAGAAAAGTGCAAGACAGGCAAAAAGCCGATCAGACCAAAGGGCTGATATTCGCATAGGGTCGGCCTATAGCAGCTTGTGCCGCTTGAGCGCGTGGCGAAGCTGATCATAGCTCAGCCCCAGCGCCTCGGCCGTCAATTTCTGATTGTATCGGCACCGTGCCAGCGCATCTTCGAGGATCAGGCGTTCATAGGCATCAACGCTTTCCCGCAAATTGGTGACCGCAGCTGCAGGCGTGACCGAGCTTGCGGACATTGCCGCAGCGGACGCCGCGGCCCCCGGCGCTTCCTGAGGCCCGGCATCTGCCGACATCATCCCATTGGGGGCCCAAGGCGATGCAAATGGATCGAACACCAGATGCTGCACCGGCTGATCCGGGCTGGGCCAGCGATAGACGGCGCGCTCGATCACGTTGCGCAGCTCGCGCACATTGCCGGGCCAGGGATAGGCCTCAAGCGCGGCGCGGGCAGCCGCGCTGAACCCGGGCCAGCTCTCCCAGCCCAGCTCGGTTGCCATGCGGCGGCCAAAATATTCGGCAAGCACCCCGATATCGCCCTCGCGCGCCCGAAGCGGCGGCAATGTGACGACCTCGAACGACAGGCGATCAAGCAAATCGGCACGAAATGTGCCCTCTTCTGCGCGTGCCTGCAGGTTTTCGTTCGTCGCCCCGATGATGCGGACATCGACCCGCAAGGGCCGTGACGCCCCGATCCGAGTCACTTCGCCATATTCCACGGCGCGCAGCAGCCGTTCCTGCGCCGCCATAGACAGGGTGCCCAGCTCGTCAAGAAACAATGTTCCGCCATCGGCTTCCTCGAAACGGCCCTGGCGCTGGCGGGTGGCCCCGGTGAAGGCGCCCGCCTCGTGGCCGAACAGCTCTGCCTCGATCAGCGTTTCCGGCAGGGCTGCACAGTTCATCACCACATAGGGCCCGTCCCAGCGCTTTGACAGACGATGGAGCCGCTCGGCGATCAGCTCCTTGCCGGTGCCGCGCTCGCCGATCACCAGCACGGGCCGGTTGAGCGCTGCCGCGGCGCTCGCCTTTTCCACCACATCCAGAAAGGCGGACGATTGGCCGACAAATTGACTTTCGCGTTCCATGCGAAGAGTTGGCACATTTTACCAAATATTCGCAATGAAAAAATGATCGCGCATGGAAAATTCCTGCAAAACCCTTGCAAATCTGCCGATTCAGAAAATTGGCACGGCCCATGCAAAGTATTTGGCGTGATACAAATCTTGATGAAAGCTGCACCAATGACCCTGCCCCGCCGTCCCATCTACAGCCTGGCGCTGCTGATCGCCGCAGTGCTGCTGATCACGCAGACGGCGGCGCGCATTGTGCCGTTTTCCGATGCAAGCTCCCCGGGAAAGGCTTATATTGCCTGACCCGAACCCCCGTGTGCCGGGATCAATTCCTTGCCTGGTCCCGGCACACCCCCCTCTTCCCCTGGCAAGGGACGCTGATGATGACTGGAGCAGATTGACCATGGGCATTTTTTCTCGAACCCGCGATATCGTGGCAGCCAATTTCGCCGAATTGCTCGATCGCGCTGAAGACCCGGCCAAGATGATCCGCATGATCATCATGGAAATGGAGGAAACCCTGGTCGAGGTGCGCGCGTCCGCCGCCCGCACCATTGCCGATCAAAAGGAAATGCGCCGCCACATCGTCAAGCTTGATGCATTGCAGACCAGCTGGCTCGAAAAGGCCGAGCTTGCGCTTTCGAAAGACCGCGAGGACCTGGCCAAGGCGGCGCTTGTCGAAAAGCAGAAGGCGGCAGACATGGCCGATCAGCTGAAAGCGGAAATCACGGTGCTGGACGATGCGTTGACCGCATATGAGGCCGATATTGCAAAGCTGGAAGGCAAGCTGCGCGAGGCGCGCAGCCGCCAGCAGAGCATCGCTGTCCGTCTCGAAAGCGCGGAAAACAAGATCCGCCTGCGCGACATGTTTGCCGGTGCCCGCACTCAGGACGCCTTTTCACGCTTTGAAGAGCTGGAGCGACGGGTTGATCTGGCAGAGGGCCGGGCTGATGCCCTGTCCATGGGCAACGGCGGGCCGCCGAGCCTCGAAGATGAAATCGCAGCGTTGCAGACGTCCGACAAGGTTGATGCAGAGCTTGAAGCCATGAAGGCTGCTCTCAAGAAAAAGGATTAAGCCATGGAGGACGTCTTTGCCATTGTTGCCATCTTCGTCGGCTTGCCGTGGCTGATCATGCATTATGTGACCAAATGGAAAACCGCAGGCAGCCTGACCAGCAGTGACGAGGACATGCTCGACGAGATGTATGACCTGGCCCGGCGGCTGACCGAACGGGTGGAAACGATGGAACGCATGGTGAGGCTCGACAATCCGGAATGGCGCCCGGCCATTGGCCAGGATGACAGCCATGTGGAGCGGATTTTGCAGGATGATTATGCAGAACAGGAACGCAATTTCGTGCGGGCAAAGGACCGCATGCTGGACCGGAGGAACTGACATGAGCGGACCGCGCACCAAATATTATCTCGATAAATTCCATGCCAAATGGGCAGGCGTCTGCGCCGGGCTTGCGGATTATACCGGCATCGACGTGCTGTGGGTCCGGGTTGCCGCGGTGGTGCTGACCCTCATGGCCGGCGGCTGGCCGATCATCATATATATCGCCGTGGCTCTGCTGGCCGACAAAAAGCCGGTCGCGCTCTATCAGCAATCGCCGGAGCAGCAGAAATTCTGGCAGGAAGTGCGCAAGAATCCCCATCGCACGACGCGCGAGGTGCGGGCGCAGTTTCGCGATCTGGACCGCCGCCTCGCCGATATGGAGCGTCATTATGTCTCCTCCAACAAGCGGCTGGCTGATGAAATCGACAGCCTGCGCTGATCACTGACAACCACGGGAGCCCACATCCATGTCTGCACAATTTCTTCTCGATACCCTGCCCTATCTGATCGGCGGCGGATTGCTGCTCGGCGCTGCCGGCATCCTTGGCTGGATCCATGTGACGCGCTTGCGCATCCACAATGGCTATCCGCTCAGCGGCATGTGGGGCCAGTCCGAATATCCTCAGGTGAGCAACGAGGCGCAGGAACGGATCAAGCTGCTGAGCCAGGAAAATGCCCAGCTGCGTGCGGAAATCGGATCGATCAAGGATCGCCTTGCCAATGTCGAACGGATCGTGACTGACGAGAGCCATCAATTGAGCAACGAGATCGAATCCCTTCGCCTCGGCGCATCGAGAAACTGACAACAGGCGGAAAGGACAAGCAATATGGATGCTCACGATCTCGGCGTGTTGATCCCGATCCTGGGGGTAAGCTGCGGCCTCGTCGCGATCATCGGCAAGCTGTTCGTCAAGCCATGGCTCGCCATGAAGGAACGCAGGATGGAAATCGAGGCCAGCATGGTGGCCGAAAAAGCCGCCCAATATGCCGCACAAACCGAACGGCTGGAGCAGCGGGTGCAGGTGCTGGAACGGATCATCACCGATCGCGGCGTTGATCTCGCCCACCAGATCGAAAGCCTTCGCACCCCGGCGCTGCCGCCACGCGAAAACTGACCAGAAAGGCAGGAGACCAACATGTCCAGCGGACAAATTTTCGTCATCGTCATCATTGCAATGTCCATGGGATATTATCTCATCCGGAGCATGATCAATGCGATGCATGGCATTATCGAGGATGAGGATGGCAATCAAAAGCTGGTGCGCGATCCGGAAGCGGACCGGCTGCGGGACGAGGTGAAGCAGCTGAAGGAACGCATTGCCGTGCTGGAGCGGCTTGCCACCGATGGCCGCAAGGCCGACGAGCTCGACCGCGAAATCGAAAAGCTGCGCCTCAAATAATGGCATGACCGGACAGGAGACAGCGCATGGACCCCATGACCACCTACGCCATCATTGCTGCAAGCGCGCTGGCAGCAGTGTCCATCATCGCTCTGGTTGCGCTCACCGGCTTTCGCGGCTGGCTTGATCTCAAGCGCGCCGAGCTGGGACGGCAACGCGCACCAGCGCAGGATTCGGCCGCCCAGGGCCCGGCAACCGTGAACAGCCGGATCGAGCTTGCGGACCTGAAGGAACGTGTGCGCAAGCTGGAGGCGATCGCCGCGGGGGTTGATCTGTGATGCGCGAGGATGCCGCAAAGGCAGGCATCGGCCTGGGCAG
The DNA here is from genome assembly GCA_964523215.1 of uncultured Sphingomonadaceae bacterium. Lineage (GTDB taxonomy): Bacteria > Pseudomonadota > Alphaproteobacteria > Sphingomonadales > Sphingomonadaceae > CAZFYJ01. The sequence continues at coordinate 10,679 of CAZFYJ010000036.1, forward strand.
TGCAATCGCCGTTGCGATCTCCTGGAGCCTGCATCAATCGATCCTGTGGGCCATTGTCCACGGCGTCCTATCGTGGTTTTACGTGATTTATTATGCGCTGACGCGCTAAAGCGCTTTGCCTTGCCCGCGCCTGATTGATAGAGGCGCTGCACATGGCGAGCCTGGCAGAGATTTACGAGGAATATGATCTTCTGGATGCGGATGATCGCTATCGTCTGCTGATCGATCTGGGCCGCAGCCTGGAGCCGATGCCGGATGCGCTGAAAACCGATGCAACGCTGGTGCGCGGCTGTTCGGCAGCGGTCTGGGTCTATCCCACCACGCTGCCCGATGGGCGGCTGCATTTTCTGGCAGACAGCAATGCCGCCATCACCAAGGGCATCATCGCGCTGGTGCTGCTGAGCATTCAGGATCAGCATCCGGACGCGATCCTCGCGACGGATATGTCGGCAGCGCTCGCCCCGTTCGATCTTGCGGCCCAGCTCAGCTCAAACCGCACGCAAGGAATTCCTAACATGATTGCATTAATCCGCGAAACCGCACAGCGGCATGGCGGACAGCGATGATGCAGACATTGATCACGGGCGGCGCGGGCTTCATCGGCTATCATCTGGCCGATCAGCTGCTGGCGCGCGGAGAGGCTGTGCTCCTGATCGACAATCTCAACGATTATTATGATCCGCAGCTAAAGCGCGACCGGCTGGCCGATCTGGCGCAGCGGCATGGCCAGGCTGCCAGTTTTGTCGAAGTGGATTTTGCCGATCATGCCGCGCTGGCACAGGCTCTTGCAGGCCGGGAATTCGCGCGGATCGCCCATCTTGGCGCGCAGGCCGGGGTGCGCTATTCGATCGACAACCCGCGGGCCTATGTCCATTCCAATCTCGTCGGGCATGCGAACATGCTCGAAATCGCGCGCGAGCGGGCTGTGCCGATGGTCTACGCCTCCTCCTCTTCAGTCTATGGCGGCAATGAGAGCCTGCCGTTTCGCGTCGAGGACCGGGTCGATCACCCGCTGTCGCTCTATGCCGCCACCAAGAAAGCGGATGAGCTGATGAGCGAAACCTATGCTCATCTCTATCGCATCCCCTTGACCGGACTGCGCTTTTTCACTGTTTATGGCCCATGGGGACGGCCCGATATGGCGATGTGGCTGTTCACCAAAGCCATATTTGAAGGCACGCCGATCCGTGTCTTCAATGGCGGCGACATGCGGCGCGATTTCACCTATGTGGACGATATCATCGCCGGCGTGATCGCCAGCCTCGATCATCCCGTAGAAGACGACGGCCAGCCAAAGGCCGGCGGCAGCACCAAGCCGCACAGGCTCTATAATATCGGCAATAATCGCAGCGAAGCGCTGGAGCAGATGATTGCCGTGCTCGAGGATGCCTGCGGGCGGCCCGCGATCAAGGAAATGCACCCGATGCAGCCCGGCGATGTGAAGGAAACCGCCGCTGATATCACGGCCATCGCACGCGATCTCGGCTTTGCGCCGACAACGCCCATCGAAATCGGCATACCGCGTTTTGTGGACTGGTATCGGCGATACCACGGCCTATAGCCTTACAACGCCACTCGCGCCGGCGCGCGAGCCTGACCCGCCTACATCGCTGCTTCGATCAGCCGGGCATAATCCTCGGCGCTCGGGCGCAGCGGGGTGGAAAGACTGGCCAGATCGGCCACGGCATAGGGCACGATCTCATCCACATGCCGGGCCTCGACGCCAAGTGCGGCCAGGCCTGATGGCAAGCCGATCCGGCTGTTCATCTGCGCAACGGCATCGGCAAGATCCGCTCCCGGTGCCAGCCCCATGGCAGCGGCAAGGCGCGGATATCGATCCGCACAGGCATCCGCATTGAAGCGCAGCACGGCGGGCAGGAACAGCGCATTGAGCGTGCCATGATGCAGATTGAGCCCCGGCAAGCGGCCCGCCGCATGGCTGAGCGCGTGCACCGCGCCCAAGCCCTTGACGAACGCGAGCGCCCCTTCAGTCGAGGCCATCATCATTTGCCAGCGCGCATCGCGATCGCCCCCATCGGCAACCGCGCGCGGCAGATATTGCCACGCCCGCCAAAGCCCGTCGAGCGCAATGCCCTCGGCAGGCGGATTGACCGAGCGGGCAAGAAAAGCCTCGATGCAATGCGTCACCGCGTCCATGCCGGTCGCGGCGGTAAGCATTGGCGGCAGACCCAGTGTCAGCTCCGGATCGCACAGCGCGACCCTGGGAATGAGCAGCGGGCTGGTGATCGTCAGCTTGCGCCCATCATCGAGGATGATCAGCATCCCTACCGAAACCTCGCTGCCCGTGCCCGCCGTGGTTGGAATGGCGATGACCGGCGCGACATCGGCAATGCGATCCCGCCCGCCGGTCAGCGGATCATAATGCGCAAGCGGGCCATCGTTGCGCGCCAGCAGCGCAACCGCTTTGCCGAGATCCATGGGCGATCCGCCCCCCATGCAGACCACCCCGTCGCACTCACCCGCGCGGTAGAGCGCAAGGGCGGCCTTCACCGCCTCCTCGGTCGGGTTGCCGGGGGTATCGTCATAGATGACGGGCGCATTGCCGCCATCGAGCACGGCAAGCAGCCGATCAAGCAGGCCGGCGGCGGCCAGCCCCTTGTCTGTCGCGATCAGCGGGCGCGTGATGCCCAGTCGCGCCATTTCGCGGGGCAGCAGGGCAATCGCACCAAAATCAAAATGCGTCGTGTTCAGGTAGTTGATCTGTGGCATGGCGCATTCATTGCGTGGCGTGCTGCGCAGGTCAATCCTTCATGCCCTGCCGCCCGTCATGCCGACGCACGTTATGCCGACGCCGCCCTGCCCTTTGCACGCGCAGCACCATAGGCCATGATCACGGCATAGCAGAGGATCGGCACGATCAGCGACGCCGCCAGCCCCTGCGCGTCCGCCAGGCTCCCTGTGAGCCACGGGATGATCGCGCCGCCAACGATCGCTGTGCACAAGAGGCCCGATGCCTGCGGGGCCTCGCGATCATTCAGGCCTTCGGTTGCCAGGCTGAAAATCGTTGCGAACATGATCGAGTTCATCAGGCCAACCGCAATCAGGCTATAGGCCGCAACCGAGCCAGTGCTGAGCGCAGACAGCGCGCACAGGCAAATGGCACCCACGGCGAAAACGCCAAGCAGAATTCCGGGACGCTTGAAATACCAGTGCAGGAAGCCGCCGGCGAGCCGCCCGATCAGCGCACCTGTCCAATACATGGTCAGCCAGAAATTGGCATCCTGCTCTTCAAGGCCCC
>CAZFYJ010000037.1:0-13261 GCA_964523215.1 uncultured Sphingomonadaceae bacterium
CAGATCCTCGTCGAGCGGCCCAATCAGCGTGCCATCGTGCTGGGAAAGCAGGGCAGCCGCATCAAGGAAATCGGCGCGGCGGCGCGGGGAGAAATTGCCCGGGCGCTTGATCGCAAGGTGCATCTCTTCCTTCACGTCAAGGCAACCGCAAATTGGGGGGACGCGCGCGATATCTATCCCGAAATCGGGCTGGACTGGACCAGCTAGCTCTTCTTCCTGGCTGGTGCCTTTCTGGCAGCAGGCTTTTTCGATGCCGCTTTGCGTTTGCCTTTCGCCGGCGCAAGTGCCGCCCGCGCCGCGATGAGGGCGAGGCCTTCGTCGAGCGTCAGCGCTGCCGGATCGCTGCCCTTGGGAATGGTGGCATTGGTTTCGCCATCGGTCACATAAGGGCCATAGCGCCCTTCCATCACCCGCACCTCGCGCGCCGCTGAATCCTGCCCCAATATCCGCAGCGGTGCGGGGGCCGCGCGGGCCCCACGGCCGAATTTCTGAGGTGCCTCGGCAATTTTTGCAACTGCCGCGTTCATCCCGATCTCCAGCACTTCGTCAATGTCCGCCAGATTGATGTAGCGCCCATCGTGCAGCAGGAAAGGCCCGTAACGCCCCAGCCCCGCGCTGATAGCCTTGCCGCTTTCCGGATGGGTGCCAATGATGCGCGGCAGGGCCAGCAGCTTGAGCGCAAAATCAAGCGTGATTGCGGCCGGATCAACACCCTTGGGGATGGAGCTGCGCTTGGCATCCTTGCCCTCGCCAAGCTGCAGATATGGCCCGAAGCGACCGGCTTTGCAGGCGACTTCCAGCCCTGTGGCGGGATCGCTGCCAAGCATTGCGGGCTCTGCCTCGCCGGCAGCGCTGCCCGCCTGGCCGAAATTGCGAACATATTTGCAATCGGGATAATTTGAGCAGGCAATGAACGCGCCAAAACGCCCGCCGCGCAGGGCCAGCCTGCCATCGCCGCATTTGGGGCAAGCCCGCCGATCCTTGCCGTCATCGCGTTCGGGAAACAGATAGGGTTCCAGAAAGGCATCAAGTGCGGCTGTAATTTCTGATGGCTTCTGCTCCATCACCTCGGCGGTTTTGGGCTTGAAATCGCGCCAGAAGGCGTCCAGCACTGCCTGCCATTGTGCGCGTCCGCCGGAAATGTCGTCCAGCTCTTCTTCCATGCCGGCCGTGAAATCATAGGCGACATAGCGTTCGAAAAATCGTTCAAGAAATGCTGTTAATAGCCGCCCGCTTTCTGCTGCAAAAAAACGATTTTTTTCGACAGTGACATAAGCGCGATCCTTCAGCACCTGCAGCGTCGAGGCATAGGTGGACGGCCGCCCAATGCCCAACTCCTCGAGGCGCTTGACGAGGCTCGCCTCGGAAAAGCGCGGCGGCGGCTGGGTGCTGTGCGCTTCGGCACGCACGGCACGTTTGGCCGGCTGATCCCCGGCCTTGAGCGACGGCAGCATCCGGCTGTCATCATCCTCGCTATCGTCGCGCCCTTCTTCGTAAAGGGCGAGAAATCCGGGGAATTTGACCACTTGCCCGCTGGCCCTCAGCGCAATCTGGCCAGTGCCATCCTCCAGATCGACACTGGTGCGCTCCAGCAATGCCGATGCCATCTGGCTCGCCATGGCGCGCTTGAAAATCAGACCGTAAAGCCGGCCCTGATCGCCGCTGCCGACCACCTCCCGGCTGAAATCGGTGGGGCGTATGGCCTCATGCGCTTCCTGGGCGTTTTTCGCCTTTGCCTGATAGTGGCGCGGCTTTTCAGGCACAAAAGACCCGCCATAGCGATCCGAAATCGCCTTGCGCGCCGCAGAAATCGCGCTGCCATCCATCTGCACGCCATCCGTGCGCATATAGGTGATGGCACCCGCTTCGTAGAGATCCTGCGCCACGCGCATCGTGTGGCTCGCTGAAAATCCCAGCTTGCGGGCGGCCTCCTGTTGCAGGGTCGAGGTTGTGAATGGCGGCGGCGGTGTGCGCGATACAGGCTTGGTCTCGACTTCGGTGACACGCAGCAGCGCGGCTTCGACATCGGCACGGGCCGCCTCCCCCTCCTGCGCCGAGCCAAGGCTCAGCTTGTCGAGCTTGTTGCCGCGCCAGCGCACCAGACGGGCTACAAAGCCCGTGCCGCTCTGTTCCAGATCGGCCTCGACCGTCCAGTAATCCTGCGCACGAAACGCCTCGATCTCCCGCTCGCGCTCCACGATCAGGCGCAGCGCCACCGATTGCACCCGCCCTGCCGATTTCGCACCGGGAAGCTTGCGCCACAGGATCGGCGACAGCGTGAAGCCGACGAGATAATCGAGCGCACGGCGCGCGCGGTAGGCATCGATCAGATCATGATCCAGATCGCGCGGGGCGGCCATGGCATCGCTGACGGCCGCTTTGGTGATCGCATTGAAGGTGACCCGTTTCACCGTCTGCGGCAGCGCCTTTTTCTGGCGCAGCACTTCCTGCACGTGCCAGCTGATCGCCTCTCCCTCACGATCGGGGTCAGTGGCGAGGATCAGGCTTTCGGCCCGCTTTGCCTCGTCTGCAATGGCGCGCAGCTGCTTGCCCTTGTCGGCATAAGGCTCCCACTCCATGGCAAAGCCATCATCGGGGTTGACCGATCCGTCCCTGGCCGGAAGATCGCGGACATGGCCATAGGAGGCGAGCACGCGATAGCCGCTGCCCAGGTATTTTTCGATTGTTTTCGCCTTGGCAGGGGATTCGACAATGACCAGTTTCATGCGACCTCGGAAATAGCGTGCGGCGCGTGCTTTCACGCACGCGTGCGAGGGTGGCGAGGCGCACAGCCGCTCGTCAAGCGAAAATCTGAGGCGTTGCGCGATGGCAGGCCGGCGACAGGCGGCGTGCGCAATGCGAACCGCGCAGCGCCGCCAGCCGCTGCATTCATCCGCTCAGGCTGACCTTGCCGCCCGCATGCCGCTCCAGCCGCCCGCCCAGCTCCAGCTCGAGACAAAAGAGCTGCACGAAAGAAACGGGAAGCCCGGATTGGCGCACAAGCTCGTCAACAGGCACCGGGATCGGGCTCAACAGACCGGCCAGCAGGCGGCGCGCGGCATGATCGTCCATCATGGCAGCCGCGTCTGCGCTGGCTCCTGCGTGAGGCTCGCCAGCCGCATAGTCCGCGGCCTCTTCGCGTATCGCCTGTGCTCCAACGAGGCCAAGCGGGCGCAGCGCCTCCAGCACGTCATCAACTGATTGCACCAGCGTTGCGCCTTCGCGGATCAGCAGATTGCACCCCTGTGCACGTGGATCGAGAGGGGAGCCGGGCACCGCCAGTACCTCGCGCCCCAGTTCATTGGCGATCCGTGCCGTGATCAGCGAGCCGGATTTGGGCGCGGCTTCGACCACCAGCGTTGCCTGAGCAAGGCCGGCGATGATGCGATTGCGAAATGGAAAGTGCCTTGCGAGCGGCTCCGTTCCGGGCGGGTGTTCCGTCATCAGCAGATCATGGCGCGAAATATCTTCCTGCAGATCAGCATTTTCGGGCGGATAGTGCACATTGATGCCGCTGGCGATCACGGCGATGGTCGATCCGCGTGCGCCGACATGCGCTGCCGTATCGATGCCGCGGGCAAGCCCGCTGACCACAGTGACCCCCGCCGCAGACAGCCCCTGGGCGAGATGCCGGGCAAAGCGGATGGCAGCGGCCGATGCATTGCGCGCGCCCACCATCCCGAGCATCGGCTGTTCGCAGCGGGCCATATCGCCCCGCACGATCAGCGCGGCCGGGGCATTGTCCATTTGCGCAAGGCTGCGTGGATAAGCGGATGTGCCAAGCAGCAGATAGCGGGCGCCAAGCCGTTCGACCTGATCCATTTCCCTCAAGATCGCATCGCGATCGGCAATTTTGAAGCTTCGCCCGCCGCCCCGCGCCACCAGATCGGGCAGCGCGGCAATCGCAGCGGCGGCGCTGCCAAAGCGGGCAATCAGCTGACGGTAGGCCACAGGCCCGATCTGATGGGTGCGGATCAGCCTTAGCCGATCAAGCGCATCATCTGCCTGTTGCTCCTCCGCACCCATGGATGCGCTCACCCTGCCGAGCCGCGCATGCCCTGGCCCACGCGTGGCTCGGTGCCCGCACGCAGGCGGCGGATATTGTCCGCATGTTTCCAGATGATGATGAGCGCGAGCGACAGCGTTACGGGCAGCAAATCCACACGGCCAAAGACCGCGGCAGCGATGGGCGCGGACAGTGCGGCGCTTAGGCCCGCAAGCGAGCTGATGCGGAAAAGGCCGAGCATGCCCAGCCAGATCGCTGCATAAACGAGGCCAATGGGCCAGTGGAGCGCCGCCACGACGCCGAGAAAGGTCGCCACGCCCTTGCCGCCCCGAAAGCGCAGCCACACCGGCCAGATATGGCCAATAAAGGCCGCTGCCCCGGCCATCGGCCCAAGACCGGGCTGAATGGCCTCCGCAATCAGCACGGCAGCCGCGCCTTTTGCACCATCAAGCAGCAGCGTTGCCGCAGCCAGCCCCTTGCGCCCGGTGCGCAGCACATTGGTCGCCCCGATATTGCCAGATCCAATCTGCCGCAGATCCGGCGTGCCCGCCATCCGGGTGAGCAGGATGCCAAAGGGAATGGAGCCGAGCCCATAGCCAATGAGCAGCGCGAGCGCCGGAATTTCCCACAGCATATCCGGCATCAGCCCCGATCCTTCACATGCAAATGCGCTTGGCAGCGCGCCTTCCTTCTGCCACTTCCTAGCCGATCATGAGCCAATCACAACCGCCAGTTGACGCACCGTTGCTGATTTTCGACACCGGAATGGGCGGGTTGAGTATTCTCGCGCCAGTGCTGGCGCTGCTGCCACAAGCGCCGATCGTCTATGCCGCCGATTATGCGGGCATGCCCTATGGCGAAAAAAGCGAGGCAGAGGTGGCTGCCCGCGTGCCCGCGCTGCTTGGCCGGCTGGTGGAGCGTGTGCGCCCCCGCATTGTCGTGATTGCCTGCAACACTGCCTCGGTGGTGGCGCTGGCGCATGTGCGCGCAGCATTGGATGTGCCGGTGGTGGGCACAGTGCCCGCGATCAAGCCGGCAGCGGCCATGAGCACCAGCCGGGTGATCGGAGTGCTCGGCACCAAGGCGACCATCCGCCAGCCCTATGTGGATCAGCTGGTCGCAGAATTTGCGGACGATTGCCTGGTGCTGCGGCATGGCGCGCCGACATTGGTGCCTGAGGCTGAGGCAAAGCTGCGCGGCGATACGCCCGATCTGGCGGTGATTGCAGATGCGATGGCAGCGCTGACCGGCCAGCCCGGCGGCGATCGCATGGATGTGTGCGTTCTCGCGTGCACCCATTTTCCGTTGATTGCCGATGAACTGGCAGAGGTGGCGAGCCATCCCATGGCCTTTGTTGATGGCGGCAAGGGCATTGCCCGCCGAGTGGCAAGCCTGACGCAAGGGCAGTCTTGGCCGGATGGCGCTCCGCTGCGCAGTGCCATCTTCACCGGGCGAACGGCAGCGCACGATGCCTATCTCCCGGCGCTCAGGCGCTATGGCATCACCCATATCGATGCGCTTTAGAGCGAAGCGCATACTGGACCAAATGCCGTTCCTTCGGCAGCTTTTTGCGAGACGTTCTCACTGGATTGTCGCCGATTTTGGGGATAATGGCGCGGAGCATGGGCACGAATTACAACCATATATTCGCGCGCGCGATCGATCGGCTGCATGAAGAAGGCCGCTATCGCGTGTTCATCGATATCCTGCGCAACAAGGGCGCGTTTCCCAATGCGCGCTGCTTTGCCGGGCATAATGGCCCAAAGCCGATCACGGTGTGGTGCTCGAACGACTATCTTGCCATGGGGCAGCATCCTGCAGTGATTGCCGCGATGGAAGAGGCACTGCACGATGTTGGCGCAGGCTCCGGCGGCACGCGCAACATTGGGGGCAATACCCATTATCACCTCGATCTGGAGGCAGAGCTCGCCGATCTGCATGGCAAGGAAGCCGCGCTGCTGTTCACCTCCGGCTATATTTCGAACGAGGCGACGCTTGCCACGCTTGGCAAGATTCTGCCCGGCTGCGTGATCTTTTCGGACGAGCTGAACCATGCATCGATGATTGCGGGCATCCGCAATTCCGGATGCGAAAAGCGGGTGTTTCGCCACAATGATCTGGCGCATCTGGAAGAATTGCTGGCCGCTGAAAATCCTGACGTGCCAAAACTGATCGCCTTTGAAAGCGTCTATTCGATGGATGGGGACGTGGCGCCGATTGCTGCCATCTGCGATCTGGCTGACCGCTTCAACGCGCTGACCTATTGCGACGAGGTGCACGCCGTCGGCATGTATGGTGCCCGTGGCGGCGGCATCAGCGAGCGGGATCAGGTCGCCTCCCGCATCAGCATCATCGAAGGAACGCTGGGCAAGGCTTTCGGCGTGATGGGCGGCTATATCGCGGCAGACAGGATGATCGTCGATGTGATCCGCAGCTACGCGCCCGGCTTTATCTTCACAACCAGCCTCTCGCCTGTCCTGGTTGCAGGCGCGCTGGCCAGCGTGCGCCATCTGAAGGCATCGTGTGAGGAGCGCGATGCGCAGCAGGCAGCCGCGGCTTTCCTCAAATCAGCGATGGCAGATGCGGGCTTGCCAGTGATGGATTCGAGCACGCATATCGTGCCGCTGATGGTCGGGGATCCGGTGCTCGCCAAACGGATCAGCGATATATTGCTGGCCGAATATGGGGTTTATGTGCAGCCGATCAATTACCCGACGGTGCCGCGCGGCACCGAGCGGCTGCGCTTCACCCCCGGGCCGTCGCATAGCGAAGCGATGATGCGCGAACTGGTGGCCGCGCTGAGCGAGATTTGGGGCAGGCTCGAATTGCGGCTCGCGGTTGCGGCCTAATCCTGACTGGTCCGGGGCGCGCTGGGATCTCGCCGATTTGAGCTTAGCTGTTCAGGCAATCACCATCATGCGGCTGCGCCATGCGGTCATCCAGCTCTCCAATGCGAAAATGGCCCCGTACCGAAAAATCGCTTATGCGCAGCAGATGACGCCGGCATTTGGCTGAGATGACAGAATGATGTCAGAACCATCGGCAGGGCTGAGGCGCTCATGCCATGATGGCGAGCAGCAGGGTGAGCGCGCCAAGCCCGACAGACAGCAGCACGCGCAGCCGCATCCATCCATCCGGCACCGGAATGGAACCACCAATCCAGCGGTCGACCAGAGGCGACGCGGCAAGGCAGATTCCGAGCAGCGCCAGCGAAGGCCCCGGCCATGGCCAGCCCAGCGTCCAGGGTACAAAGCTGGCAAAGGCGATCAGGCTAGGGACCACGGCGACAAGATAGACAGGGCCGCTGCGCGCATCACGCATCATCGCCTGCGCCCACCAGATGCCGCCCAGAAAGCTGAAGATCACGGCTGCATAGGCCCAGCCGCAGGCAAGCGCGACCCAGCGCCATTCGCTGCCGGACATGATGATGGCCGCGCAAATCTTTTGTGGCAGCAGACCGGAAAGCCCGAGCATCTGTGCGCGTTTTGAAAGTGGAGCGGAAGGGGACATGCATTGGCACTAACCGCACCAGCACCCCGTTGCACCCTGCCCCAAAGACGGTCAATCCGCGATCGTCCGCAGGAAGACATCGCGGTCCACATTGCCACCGGAAAGGGTGATGACCGTTGCGTCGGTCAACGCAACCCTGCCACAGAGCACAGCTGCGAGTGCCAGCGCGCCACCAGGTTCGACCACCACATGCAGCCGATCGAACGCGATCCGCATCGCTGCTGCGACCTCCTCCTCGGTCAGGCTCACTGCCCTGGCTGCGCGCGCTGCCAGGATGGCAAAGGTGCGCTCGGCAATGCGCAATGTCTGCACCGCATCACACATCGTTGGCGGGGGATTGGGGCCAACCGGCTGGATTGCGCCAGCGCGCAGCGATGCGCCGGCATCATCCCAGCCCTGCGGCTCGCAAATGGTGATGGCGGCCTGCGGTGCGCCCAGCGCGATGCCGCTCGCCAGACCGCCGCCGCCGCAGCAGATGATGAACTGGTCGGGCACGGCGCCAGTCAGCGCGCGCAGCTGTGCGGTGGCCTCGATGGCAAGGCTGCCCTGCCCTTCGATCACCCACGGATCGTCAAAGCTTGGCACCAGCACAGCGCCACTTTCCGCTGCGATCGAGGCAGCAATCGCTTCGCGGCTATCGTGCATGCGATCATAGGTCACGATCTGCGCGCCGAGCGTCTGCGTTCCTGCTATTTTGGCGGCGGGCGCGTCCGATGGCATCACGATCGTGGCGCGCATGCCCAGCCGACGCGCAGCCCAGGCGATGCCTTGCGCATGATTGCCGCTGGAAAAGGCAACGACGCCGCGTGCACGCTCTGCCTCGCTCATGTCCGTCAGGCGATGCCACGCGCCACGGATCTTGAATGCGCCAATCGGTTGCAGCATTTCTGCCTTGCACCAGATTGTTCGCCCATCGATTTCCAGCGGCAAAAGCGGCGTCGGCGGAAGAATCTGCGCCAGCTTGGCGGCGGCGCGCACCACGCCATCATGGCTTGCCTCCCGTTCGGCCTTTAGCAGATGTTGTCCCTCCACCATTCCCCCTCTATGCGCAGGCATTGCGAATCTTCCACAGGAAAAGGCGTAACAGATGAGCAGGGTCTTGGTAATCGGCGCAGGTGGCGTCAGTTCGGTTGCGGTGCACAAAATGGCCTTCAACCCGGATATTTTCAGCCATATCAGCCTTGCCAGCCGGACGCTGCGCAAATGCGAGGCGATTGCCGAATCCGTGAAAGCGCGTACTGGCGTGGCCGTCGATACATATGGCATCGATGCCGAAGAAGTGCCTGCGATGATCCGGCTGATCGAAAAGGTGAAGCCTGATCTGGTCGTCAATCTGGCGCTGCCATATCAGGATCTGCCCATCATGGATGCGTGCCTTGCGGCCGGCGTGGATTATCTCGATACCGCAAATTATGAGCCCAAGGATGAAGCGAAATTCGAATATCACTGGCAATGGGCCTATCATGACCGTTTCAAGCAAGCCGGCATCATGGCGCTGCTCGGTTCCGGCTTCGATCCCGGCGTCACGAGCGTGTTCACGACCTGGCTGAAAAAGCATCATTTCGAGCGGATCGACACGCTCGACATTCTCGATTGCAATGGCGGCGATCACGGCCAGGCCTTTGCCACCAATTTCAACCCGGAAATCAACATCCGCGAAGTGACGGCCGTTGCGCGCCACTGGGAAAATGGCGACTGGGTGGAAACCCCGCCAATGTCCGTGAAGCAGACGTTCGATTTCGAAGGCGTCGGCCCCAAGAACATGTATCTCATGTATCATGAGGAAATCGAAAGCCTGAAAACGCACTTGCCGGAGATCCGGCGCATCCGATTCTGGATGACCTTTGGCGATGAGTATATCAAGCATCTGACCGTGCTGCAGAATGTCGGGATGACGCGGATTGACCCTGTCGTCTATCAGGGCGTCGAAATCGTGCCGCTGCAGTTTCTGAAGGCCGTGCTGCCAGAACCCGCCAGCCTTGGACCGACGACCAAGGGCAAGACCAATATCGGCTGCATCGCAACCGGCCTGGGCAAGGATGGCCGCGAAAAAACGCTCTACCTCTACAATATCTGCGACCATGAGGATGCCTATGCCGAAACCGGCAATCAGGCTGTGAGCTACACAACCGGTGTGCCCGCGATGATCGGCGCTGCCCTTGTGCTGCAAGGCAAATGGACCGGCGATGGCGTTTTCAATATGGAGCAGTTTGATCCCGATCCCTTCATGGAGATGCTGAACGCGCATGGCCTGCCGTGGCAGCTGAAGGCGCTGGATGGGCCTTTGGAGTTTTGATGAAGCGCACCTTGCTAATCGGTCTTGCGTTGGCTTTAACGGCCGCGCAACAGCCCCAGCAGATACCAATCGAGTATCGCGGGAACTGGAGCATGGACCCTGCCTATTGCAATTTTGAGGGCGATACGCTGGACAACGAACTGTACGTTACGGCCGATACGGTCGGGTTTCATGCCGAGCATCACCGCGTGAAAGCCGTCAGGCGGAGCAACGGCAAAATCATCATCAGGTTCCATAAACTGGCCGATGCCTATCGGGACCCACCAAAGCTCATGTGGCTATCAAAAGACAAAAGCATGCTGAACGACGTATGGCATCGCTGTCCACCACCGCCACAGCGTGATCAGGCGCAATAGATGGAAACCAGAGCCGGCGATCCCGGGGCCTTTGCCCGATTTGACCTGGGCCGCGTGCCCTCGCCTGCCTTTGTGGTCGATGAGGCCGCCGTCCGCCGCAATCTCGCGATTCTGGCCGATGTGAAGGCACGATCAGGCGCAAAAATCCTGTGCGCGATGAAGGCCTTTTCGATGTGGCGCCTGGCGCCCGTGATCGGCGAATATCTGGATGGCGTGTGCACCAGCGGGTTGTGGGAAGCGCGGCTGGCGCGGGCGCATTACAAAGGCGAAATCGCAACCTATTGCGCAGGATATAAGGCTGCGGACATGGCGGAAATCGTCTCGATCTCCGATCATGTGATTTTCAATTCGCCCGCACAGCATGTGCGCTTTGCCCGCTTTCTCGACGCGAGATGCGATGTCGGCCTGCGCATCAACCCTGAATTTGCAACCGGCGATGTGGCGAAATATGATCCCTGCCAGCCCCATTCGCGGCTGGGATTCCCCGTAAGCCAGCTGCGCGCGGAACATCTGGAGGGCGTCTCCGGCCTGCATTTTCACACGCTGTGCGAACAGGATTTCGTCCCGCTCGAGCAGACATGGGCAAACCTGAAGCCCAGGATTGCGCCCTTTTTCGGCCGGCTCAAATGGCTCAATTTCGGTGGCGGGCACCATATCACCCGCGCCGACTATCAGCGGGAGGCATTGATCGCGTTCATCCGCAATGTGCGCGCCGAGACGGGCTGCGACATCTATCTGGAACCGGGGGAGGCCATCGCGCTCGATGCGGGCATATTGGTTGGCGAGCTGCTCGATGTCTTTGAAAATGGCATGCACGTCGGCATTACGGACATCAGCGCGACATGCCACATGCCCGATGTGATCGAAGCGCCCTATCGCCCTGCGATGCTGGGCGAACGCGCCGAAGGCGCCGTGATCCGCCTCGGCGGCCCGAGCTGCCTTGCCGGAGACATCATCGGCGACTATCGCCTTCCCGTCCCGGCAGAGGCGGGCGCACGCTTTGCCTTCCTCGATCAGGCGCATTATTCGATGGTGAAGACGACCACCTTCAACGGCGTTCCCCTGCCCTCGATCTGGCTGTGGAACAGCGAAACTGATGCGCTGGAATGCGTTCGCGAATTCGGATGGGAGAGCTTCAGGGATCGGCTGAGCTGATTTTTTGCCCGGCTCGATGCTCGCACCAAAATTTTGCGGCTTTTCACTTTACATTCACAACAGCAGGGCTATATCCGCCTTCCGCTGCCCCAGGGGGACTTCCAATAACCGCAAGGCAGCCTTGTTGTTTCACTGTTTTTTTGGGGGTCCCTTGAGTTGCACCAGCATCATAGCGCACTGGCGGTAGCGTCCCAGCTGAAGCCCGCTGCACCCGTCACCCTCGTGCGTCCGCACGCGGCAGCCCGGGCAGCCCGTTTTTTCGTGGAGAATTTCCCCGGCACATCGCTTTATGCGGTGAAGGCGAACCCGTCGCCTGATCTGCTGCGCGTGCTGTGGGATAGCGGCATCACCCATTATGACGTCGCCTCTATTGCCGAGGTGCGGCTGGTGGCGCGCACCCTGCCAGAGGCGACACTGTGCTTCATGCATCCGGTGAAGGCTGAAGAGGCCATTGCCGAGGCCTATTTCACGCATGGCGTGCGCACCTTCTCGCTCGACACGCTTGACGAACTGTCGAAAATTGTGCGGGCAACCAAGGGAGCCGAAGATCTGAACCTGTGCGTGCGCATCCGCGTTTCGTCCGATCATGCACAGCTCTCTCTCGCAGCAAAATTCGGGGCCGAAGCCGCCGAGGTGCAGGAATTGCTGCAGGCGACGCGGCAGGTGGCCGATGCGCTTGGCATCTGCTTTCACGTCGGCAGCCAGGCAATGAGCCCGCATGCCTATGCCATGGCGATGGAGCGTGTGCGCACGGCCATCGTCGATGCATCGGTCACGATCGACATTGTCGATGTGGGCGGCGGCTTTCCCTCCGTCTATCCCGGGATGGAGCCGCCTGCGCTCGAAGATTATTTCGCGATCATTCACCGCAGCTTCGAAAGCCTGCCGATCAGCTATTCGGCTGAGCTTTGGTGTGAGCCGGGGCGGGCGCTGTGCGCCGAATACAGCTCGCTGATTGTTCGGGTGGAGCGCCGCCGCGGCAACGAACTATACATCAACGATGGCGCTTATGGTGCCCTGTTTGATGCCGCGCATGTCGGCTGGCGCTTTCCGGTTGCCCTGCTGCGCGCCAGGCCATCGACGGCATCCTTCGTGCCCTACAGCTTTTACGGGCCGACCTGCGACGATATGGATCATATGGCCGGGCCGTTCCTGCTGCCCGATGATGTCGATGCCGGCGATTATATCGAGGTCGGCATGCTGGGGGCCTATGGCTCTGCCATGCGCACGCAGTTCAACGGCTTTGGCAGCGCAGACATGGTCGTCGTCTCCGATGAGCCGATGGAAAGCCTCTATCGCGGCCATCGCGCCGTGGAGCCGCGCCGCGCCGCCAGTGTCAGCCAGCTGTTTCCGAAGGGCGCCTAAAGTCAGTCAACGGCCTGTTTTGCGTTTCAATTGACAACGCAAATGCTGTAGCTAAACCCTGATCACCTGTTGTTCGGGGGAGAGCGCGCATGTCATCGTCCATATTGCTGCCCGCAGCCGTGCTGGTGCTGTGGTCGATGATCGTGATGCTGTGGATGGTGGCAACGCGCATGCCCGCGCTGCGCCGCCTGATGGCAGAGCGTCGTGAAAGCGGTACAGCGGGCGGCCCGGGCGGGCGCTATCAGGATATCGAAAAATTCATGCCGCCGCAGGTGAACTGGAAATCGCACAATTATTCGCACCTGATGGAACAGCCGACGATTTTCTATCCGGCGGTGATCATCATCCACCTGACCGAAACGGGCCATGGTGTGAACCTGTATCTCGCCTGGGCCTATGTGCTGTTGCGCATTGCGCATAGCCTGTGGCAGGGGCTGATCAACACCCTTCCGGTGCGAATGGCGCTGTTTGCGACCTCGTCGCTCTGCCTGCTCGCGCTTGCCCTTCATGCTGTCCTTGCGACCATTTGAGAAAGCTGATCCATGCAGGAAATTTTCAAGCCCGTGATGCTGC
>CAZFYJ010000038.1:0-7169 GCA_964523215.1 uncultured Sphingomonadaceae bacterium
TGTTCCCGGGATCGAAACTGGCCGGGCCGGCCGGATGGATCCTGATCAAACTGCCCGCCGGTGTGAACAAGAAATCGCCGATGTTCAGCGTCTGGTTGTCCGAAAATTATTCGCAAGCCAATAACGGCATTCCCGCGCCGGAATCGATCGGGGTGATCCGGTAGCGCGCATATGGGTGTCAACTCAGCAGGATGAACAGCGCGACGCCGATCACCATGACGGCAAAGACAGATCGGGCCAGAGGGGCCCGATCTTCGAGCCGCTTGGCGAGCGGAATGGCGATCAGCGTGCCTGCACCGCCGCCGCCGACCAGTGCCGCAAATAGCGGCCAGAGCAACTGGCCCGAAGCGGCGTAAGACACGCTGGTTGCGCTGCCGAACAGCGTGACCGAAACCAGTGATGATGCGCTGGCATTGGCGAGTGTCATACCGGTCGAGGCCATAAGGCCCGGCGCGATCAGGAAGCCGCCGCCGATGCCGAAAAATCCTGCTGCAAGACCGGCGAGCAAACCAACTGGTGCCAGTTTGAGCAGCATCAGCGGTGTCAGGCGAACCGCCGGGTCTCCCTCGCTTTTCTTCGGGATCAGCATCGACACCGCAATCGCGATCATCGCAAAGGCGAACCACATCAGCAACGCCTTGCCATCCACCTGCTTGGCGAATTGGGCACCCACCAGCGAGCCGGCAAGACCCGCTATGCCAAAGGTGATGGCGCAGGGCCATTTGACCCGCCCGGCCCGCGCCTGAGCGGCCAGTCCTGTGGCCGCGTTCACGGCAACCGCTGCGGCCGAGGTTCCGATGGCGATATGAGTATCTGCCACACCGACGACATAGATCAGCCAAGGCGTTGCAAGCACCGACCCGCCGCCGCCAAACAGCGTCAGTAGCAGCCCGATCAGCGCGCCGCCTAAGCCCGCCAGCAGGAGCGCTTCCCAGCCCATGTCAGGTGGTGGGCACGCGGTTCCATGGCATGAGCATCAAGAGCCGCGCCATGCCGCAAAAGCCCGTCACCCCGGCGAACACCAGACCGGCACCGACAAAGGCAGGCAGGCCGAACCATGCCGGGGCGACCAGAAAGCCGAGCAGCACGCCGATCAACACCAACGATCCGGCGGCAATCTGCACCTGTCGCATGATCTCCATCGGGGCATCGGGATTGGTTTGGACGGGAAAACCGGCATTTTCCCAAGCGTTGAGGCCGCCATCGAGCACAAAGGCATCCCCCGATACACGCGCTGCCAGCCGGTCGCACGCACCCGTGGTGCGCATGCCCGAACGGCAAGCGAAAATCACATCGGCATCCGGATCGATGCTGAGATGCGCCTGTTCCCATTGCGATAGCGGCAGCGAATGCGCGCCCCGAATATGGCTGCGGGCAAACTCATCGGGCTCGCGAATGTCGACCAGAACCGCACGACCGGAGTCGAGCCGCTGGCGCACAAGCTGCGGCGATAATTTGTGCAGGGTTGCATTCATGTCATGTTCCTCATTTCGGGCGGGCAGAACAGCTCCGCCAGCGTTTCAATGATCCGCTGCGCGCTATGATTGGCGATGCGGTAATAAATGGTCTGGCCCGCCCGCCGTGTCGAAACCACCCCGTCTTCGCGCAGCAATGCGAGATGCTGCGAAAGCGCGGATTGGGACAGGCCGACACGGCGCTGCAACTGGCCCACCGACAATTCGTCGTCGGCAAGCTGGCACAGAACCATCAGCCTTTTCTCATTCCCGAGCAGCCGGAGCAGCGCAGCGGCGCGTCCGGCACTTTCCTCGAGCAGCGCGAGGTCAAAGCGAGCCAAATCAAACATGACAGCATTATATGCATTGAATCTAATTTAGCAAGTGCTAATATAAAGGCCGTAAGGAGACGACTCATGCTTCCCCAAGTGAAAGGCTTTTTCGATCCGGCCACCTCGACGGTGAGCTATGTTGTGCACGATCCTGCCACGAAAAAGGCGGTGATCATCGATCCGGTGCTTGATTTTACCCCACGCAACGGCCGCACTTCGACACAATCGGCAGATGCGTTGTTGCGCCATATCGAGGAGGCCGGGCTTGATCTTGCATGGCTGCTGGAAACGCACGCCCATGCAGACCATCTGTCAGCGGCGCATTATCTGCACGAAAGGACGGGCGCGCCCATCGTGATCGGAGCGTATATTACCGATGTGCAGCAAGCGTTTGGCCAGCTGTTCGAGGCCCATGATGTGAAGCCAGGCGGCGGCGACTTTGGCCGTCTGGTGCACGAGGGCGAGCGCCTGCCTCTGGGAGAGCTTGAAATCGCTGTCTTGCATACGCCAGGCCACACCCCCGCCTGCGTCACATATCTGATCGGCGATGCGGCCTTTGTCGGAGACACATTGTTCATGCCCGATTATGGCACCGCGCGCGCCGATTTCCCGGGCGGCGATGCAGCAACGCTGTACCGGTCAATCCGCAAAATACTTGCGCTGCCGACGCACACGCGAATCTTTGTCGGCCATGATTATCTGCCCGCCGGCCGGATGGACTATCGCTGGGAAACCAGTGTCGGCGAACAAAAGGCAGGAAATATCCATGCCCATGACGGAATCAGCGAAGCGGAATTTGTCGCCATGCGAACTGCCCGCGACGCAACGCTGGATGCGCCGCAACTGATATTGCCGTCTTTGCAGGTCAACATCCGGGCAGGCGCGATGCCCCCTGCTTCACCCGGGGGGCATGTCTATCTGCGCATTCCGGTCAACGCGATCTGAAGAGCACAGGTCAAAAGGTGAAGGCAATCCCGGCCACCCCAAGAAACTGATCGGCGCTGCCCGCCTCGCGCACGATGGGTGATCGCGCATATTGGCCCAGCAGCCGCTTGTAGCCGGCGAGGGCAAACAGGCTCCATCCGGTGCGGGCATCCCCGCCCAGATCGCGCACGATGAGCATATTGGCGCCCACGCTCTTGAAGCCGCTGCCGCGCGTGCGATATTGCGCGAGGCCGCTTGCCAGGCTGCCTGCGGGATCGACATCGAAATAGGCGCGACCATAGCCTGCACCCACATAGTCTGCAGACAGGCCCAACCGGGCAAAGGCCCGTGCCGAAACGGGCGACGACAACGCGACGGACGGCGTCACGATGAGGCTGTCATGCGCGCCGCTCACGCCTTTCACGATCGCCAGCTCCGCGCTCAGGCTTGCCGGCGGGATCAGCACGCCGCGCTTGGCCAGCCCGGCATATCCGCCTATTTCCAGCGTGGTGGCACGATCGCCCAGCGCCCGCACGCGGGCATCCCGCACGCCGCCGGTCCGTTCGAGATTGAGCTGGATCACCGGGCCTGCCGCGACGCTGATCGCGCTGCCCCGGCGATCCTTCACCAGATCGACGTAAATATTGGTGCCGCGCGCAGAAAATTCGATATCGTCAATCGCCCCGGCAATCAGGCCACCCGGCTGGAAACGGTAATTGTCCGATCCCTCGTAGCTGGGGCCGATGCCGCCCCCAAAGCCGATCGTCAGCCGGTTCGGATCGGGAGCAGGCGGGCCGGGTCGCCCGGACGGGGGCGGGGGAAGCGGCGCAGCGGGCGGATCGGCCGCAGCAAGAGCCATGTCCTCTGTGCTTTCGGATGGGAGCGGCTGTGCTGCGCCAGCACCGGCACCCGACGCAACCAAAGCAGCCGCCGCGAGCGTTGCCAAATGCCGCATCATCATCTGCCTTTCTCGCCCTGCTTGCGGCTGTGTAGCATGGCGGGCGACCCGCAGGATACGGACTTAGGCCCACGCCCTAGAGCATGTATTTCATCTTCACGCTTTGCGCAGCTGTGCCTTGCACGGCAAATGCGGCGGACTTGAATTTGGGCGGACCAAAGCCGATCGCCGGATTGCGCGAAAAGCCAAAGCCTTCGCGTGGCATGCCCAGCGTCGTATCGAGCTTGCCATTGCCATTTTCGTCGTGGATCAGCGACACCGCATAGGTGCCCGGGCCTGCAACCGGGATGGTGACGGCGCTGGCCGTCTTGGCGAGCACGGTCAGCTTCACGGCCTGGCTGTCCTTGCTGCAATCGGGAAAGGCCTTTGCATTTGCGGTCACACAGAAATGCACTTTGCCCTTGGTGCTGCGCAGCCCTGTGACGTTGATCGCGATGCTGCTTTTGCTGATGCCGGGATTAACGCTGCTCGGCGTGGCGGCTGCGCTCAGCAGCGGGGCGGAAAGTGCCAAGGCCAAGATCGGTGCCGCAGATTTTATCCCAGAAACGGAAATAAAGGCCATAATTCCCCCTATAGGCATCATGATGCTTCTGATGGTGCGTGGCTGTTATCAGCCATTTTCCTAACGCCCCGTTAACCACCCATTTGGGGAACATATCCCAGCCCATATGGTTGGTGATCCCCATCACCGTCATCACAAAGAGCACAAACGCAAGTGCGGCAACATTTATGGGTATGATGAACACGAGGATCGGGATGATGATGGCCCCGGTCAGCGCCTCCCACGGGTGAAAACTCATTGCGGCCCAGGCTGTTGGCGGGCGGCTTTCATGGTGCACCGCATGGGCAATGCGAAACAGGCGCGGCTGGTGCATCAGCCGGTGGGTCCAGTAGAACCAGCTGTCATGCGCAAACAGATACAGAAAGACCGACAGCGGCACATACCACAGCCCAAACTCATCGAGCTCGCGATAAATGAGGGTCCAGCCCAGATTGTCCCACCCCCATGCGACAATCCCGGCCGGCACACCGTAAATGGCCGCCGAAAGCAGGCTCCACCAGATTTCGCGGCCAATCTGGCGCTCCATGCCGTGATAGAGCCCGGGGCGCAGCCAGCGTGTCAGCAGATCGAAAAATCCGCTGCTCAGCAAATAGCGCACGCCAACGATCAGCGTCATGGCAAGGGCGGATATGGAAAGCGCGATCAGTGCCGACATGGATTGCCCATAGCACAAGCGGGATGAAGGAAAAGTGGCTGCCTATTTGCAGCGGCTCTTGTCTCCCTTGCGGCACGCCTCGGCATCGGCCAGCGCCTGTTGATAGCGCGCCTGCGCCTCGGCATTGGCTCTCGCAATCCGCTCTGCCTCGGCCTTTTGGGCGGCAAGCTGCGCCTGATATTCGGCCTGCGCTTTTTCATACTCGGCAAGGCGGCGCTTGTTTTCCGCCTCCACCTCGGCCAGGCGGCGCTGATATTCTGCTGCCTTGTCCTGTTCAGCCTTCAGCCGTGCAGCAGCGGCCGCAGCTTGTTCTGCATTCAGGCTTGAAATCGGGGCCGAGGCGGGCGGCGCCACGGCAACGGATGGTCGCGGCGCAGGCGGGGCTGCGCCTGCGGTCGCGGTTTCGACAGTCGCCGGCTTGGCGGCGGGGCTGGATTTGGCGGGCACAGGCACGGCTGTCCGCGGGGCCGGGCCGATTGCGCCGCTTGCAGCAAAGGTCGGCCCATCGCCGGAACACAGCAGCACCACGCGATTATTGCCATTCAGATTGGCCACCGCAGTGCGCGGGGCAAGGCACGCGCCGGCATAGAAGATCTGGCCCTGCGGCACGCGCATTTTGCTGCGCGTCTTGCCAGCGAGGGTCAGGCTCTGGAATGCGGCCACGTTCTGGCAGCGCATATTGTCGCCCTCGGCCGCGATGCAATAGGCGATGTTCACAGGCTGGCTGCAGGCATTGGCGGGAATGCTGCCCGCCGCGCCGCCATCAATTTCGACAAGACATTCGCTTTCGTGAACCTGCCCCGCGGGCGGGCTGCCGAGCTGCCCACGCGCCGGCGGCGCCGCGATCATCATCGCCCCCAACAGCATGGCAGCGCCAAACAGCGGCAAAGCGGCCGGCATTGTGATGCTGATCGGCTTATGATGAAACTTGTCGTGCCAAGGCATGGCTCCACTCCCCCCTGCGGCGCTGCCACGCGCATATATTGCGGCACAGCGCTGTCTGCCCGGCAGCACTGTGATACAGCGCACGGCCCCAAGTCAAGCCGGGGGCCGTGCTGCCTCGTCTCAAGCGATTGTCGCTAAGGGGTGCGGTCTGACCCCTAGCGGCAGCCATCGCCCTTTTTGTCGATTGCCCGCCCCGCGATCGCGCCGATTGCGGCACCAATGATGGCCCCTTCGGTCTTGTTGCGACGGCCGGCGACTTCATTGCCGAGCACACCGCCCACCACCGCGCCGATGATGGTGCCGCCCGTGCCCTTGTCGCAACGCCGGAAATCGCGATTGTCATAGCCCCACTGATCCTGGTAGCGCCGCTGTTCTTCATAACGGCGCTGTTCTTCATAGCGGCGGCGCTCTTCATATCGGCGGCGTTCGCGATCGGCCCGCCGTTCAGCCCGCCGATCATAGCGGCTGTCGTAACGATCATCATAACGCCCGTCATAGCGCCCATCATAGCCATCATCGCCATTGTCGCGATAATCGCGCTCATATTGGCCCCAGCCCTGGGCCTGCGCCGTGGCGGGCAAGGCACCCGCCATGATGCTGATGGCCAGCACTGCGCCACTCAATTTTCCCCGCATCGTCATCATCTGTCTCCGCTTGCATGGGCGGACTGGTTCCGCGCCATGATGCGGCTATAGCCGCCTGGATTTGATTGCGGGCTGAATGTGCCGGTCTGCTGACGTTCAGAAAGCGTTGTGCCGCGTTCATATTCGGCTAGAGCATGGGGCCCATGCGCATGCGACGGATTTTGGCGGCCATGGCCCTGTTCATCCTGCTGAGCCCCAATCCGCTGGCCGTGCAGCAGCGCCCCAAGGCGAACGACAGCCAGATCATCGCCGCCTCGCCTGTGCCGCTCGATATCAGCAATCCCGCACGGCACCGCGTCGGCGCACTCACATTTCTTGAAGGATGGGCATTCAAAAGCCGCAACAGCCGCTTTGGCACCTGGTCGTCCATGGCGCTGATCGATC
The DNA here is from genome assembly GCA_964523215.1 of uncultured Sphingomonadaceae bacterium. Lineage (GTDB taxonomy): Bacteria > Pseudomonadota > Alphaproteobacteria > Sphingomonadales > Sphingomonadaceae > CAZFYJ01. The sequence continues at coordinate 6,859 of CAZFYJ010000038.1, forward strand.
GCCGCCGCTTTGTCATGGGCGGCGATAACGGGGTCCTCACGGGCTTTACGCTGGGCCCGCGCGGCGACATCATCCGGCCCTTCATCGCCCCCATTCCCGATGGCCCCGGCGATCCGCAGCGCAAATCGAGCCGCGATCTGGAGGCCATGATCCATGATCGGGAGACAGGCCAGTTCTGGCTCGGCTTCGAAAATGAAAATGCCATCTGGCGCTATGGCACCGCAATGGCGCGGGTCGAGGCAAAGGCAAAGCCCGCATTGATGCGGGATTGGCCCGGCAATGGCGGGGTCGAGGCGATGGTCAGGCTGCCG
>CAZFYJ010000038.1:7269-13020 GCA_964523215.1 uncultured Sphingomonadaceae bacterium
ACGCTGGCGATTGCCGATCTGGCCGATCTGCAGCGTGGCAAGCCATGGCGGGCGCGCCGCATCGCGCGCTTCGCGCCGCCGCTCATCACTGAAAATTTCGAGGCACTGGCGGTCGAGAAGGACGGAGCCGATACCATCATCTGGATGGCATCGGATGACAATCAGGCTTATTATCAGCGCAGCTTGCTGCTGAAATTCCGGCTCGATGCCGATGCCGGGGGATAGAGCCAAGTTTTGATGGCATCAAAAGCTGGCTCTATTGCTCTGTTTTGCCGCGATGTCGTAACCATCAGGTGAATTCACCTGCTTGGAAATCGCTCCGCGCAATCAGGCGGCGGCCTGCTTTTTCACAATCTCGCGCTTCAGCTTGGTTGCCCGCTCGGACAGCAGGTCGTCCTTCGTTTTCAGCAGCCAGTTATCCAGCCCGCCCACATGTTCGACCGAACGCAGGCCGTGCGTCGACACGCGCAGCCGCACGCTCTTGCCCAGCGCGTCAGACATCAGCGTCACATTCTGCAGATTGGGCAGATAAGTGCGCTTGGTCTTGTTGTTCGCGTGGGACACATTGTTGCCCACCTGGCGGCCCTTGCCGGTCAATTCGCAAATGCGCGACATGATGATCGAATCCTAACTGGGGTGTTTGTCGAAAGCGGGCGCGATAGTCGCTTGCCTGCCCTGCGTCAAGGCTGCGCTTGCACCCACCGGGATAATCCGCAAGACATGAGCGCGTGATGCATGCGCCTGCCGCCTTTCCCTTGCCCGCGCCGATGCGCACGCTGCTTGATCTTGCGGCGGGCGCGGCCGCTGCCGGCGCGGTGCCGGTTGCGGCGGCGGTGATGCACGGGGGCCGGATGATCGCACAGGCGGTCAATCCTCCGCCCGGCCATGCCGATCCCACCGCGCATGCCGAAATCCTGGCGATGCGTGCAGCGGCGGCGGCCCTCGGGCGTGACCGGCTGGAGGATTGCGACCTGTGGGTCACGCTGGAGCCTTGCGCCATGTGCGCAGGCGCGATCGTGCATGCGCGCATCGCCCGGCTCTATTATGCTGCTGCCGATGCCAAGGGCGGTGCCGTTGAGCACGGGGCGCGCATCTTTGCCCAGCCCGGCTGCCTCCACCGGCCAGACATCTATAGCGGCATGGGTGCTGCCGAAGCGTCCCGCCTGCTGCAGGATTTTTTCAGGGCGCGCCGCTGATCGGGGGTCTCAACCGCTATTGTGTCAGTGCACGAAACGGGCAACGACGTCCCGATAGCTGCGGCTGACCTTCACATCGGCACCGGATTCGAGAATCAGGAAACATTCGCCATTGGTGTGCGGCTTCACCTGGCGCACCTGATTGAGATTGACGATCCACGATCGATGCACCCGCTGGAAGATGCGCGGATCGAGCCTGCGCTCCAGATCCTTCATCGTTTCGCGCAGCACGAGCGAATTGTCCGCCGTGTAGATCAGCATATAATCGCCCGCCGCCTCGATCCGCTCGATGCTGTCGACATCGACCCGGAAAATCTGGCCGCGATCCTTGATGTTGATCAGCCTTTCAAAGCGATTGGCCGCGATCATCTCGTCTTCGGGTGCGCCCATTGTTTCGGCCGCCTCCGGCGCGACTTCGGCCAGCACTTCCTTCAGCCGTTCATTTTCCTCGATGCTGCGCTTTTCGGCGAGCCGCTGCCGCACTTTTTCGAGCGCTGCGGCCAGCCGTTCCGGCTCCACCGGCTTCATCAGATAATCGACAGCCTCGGCATCAAAGGCGCGCAGGGCAAAATCCGAATAGGCAGTGACGAAAATGAACAGGGGCGGCTCGATATCCATCATCCCCTGGATCACGGAAAAGCCATCAAATCCGGGCATCTGTATATCGAGAAAGACCAGATCGGGCTTGTGGGTCTTGATTTTGCGGATTGCCTCGCGTCCGTTCTGGCAGCGATCGACGATGTCGACATCGTCGTGCGCGGCGAGCCGCAGCTCAAGCCCCTGGATTGCCAGCGATTCATCATCAACCAGGATGGTGCGTATTGCCATAATGTCTAGCGTTCCTCGCTGTTTTGCCTCAGGTCGCCTGCGCAACCGCCGTCGGAACCGGGGCTCCGGCTGGCTGCGCCGCCGCTGCTGGTGCCGCGTCCGTTGCGTTCTGTGGGGATGTCGGTGCGGCGAGGCTGGGAGGCTGTTCCATCATGAGGGGCAATTCGATGATCACACTAAACCCGCCTTCTGCCGGAGAGGTTGTTTCAAAGCGATGGCGATCGCCAAAGGCTTGCGCCAGCCGGTCGCGCGTGTTGGCAAGGCCAACGCCCGTCGAATAGCTGGGCCGGTCCGGCGCGCCATTCAATCCTGGCCCGGTATCCGATACGGTGATGCGCACATTTTGGCCGACCAGCTGAGCCGAAAGGATGATTTCGGCACCTTCCTCCTGCGGGGTCACGGCATATTTGATCGCATTTTCGATCAGCGGCTGCAGCAGCAGCGAGGGCAGGCGGGTGCGCGTCACCCTCGGGTCGACGTCAAAACGGGTGCGCAGCCGGTCTTCAAAGCGCATCTTTTCGATATCGAGATAGAGTTTGAGCGTCTCCACTTCCTGCTCCAGCGTGACCTGAGCCGTCGGCTCATAAGCGAGCGTGTGGCGCAGGAAGGCAGAAAGGCGGGCCAGCATTGCATTGGCAGGCTCGGTCTGCTTCAGCAGCACCAGCGTGGAAATGCTGTTGAGCGTGTTGAACAGGAAATGCGGATTAAGTTGATAGCGCAGCATTGCCAGCTGCGCCGAGGCAGCCTGCGCTTCAAGCCGCAGCAGCTGATCTGCCTGCTCTTCGACGCGCAGGAAATAATTGATCGCATAATAAAGCGACGACCAGGCCGCGAGCACAATGCCATTAATGAACAATGCGGCCAGAAACACCGGCACGAAGCCGGCTGTGCTATCCGGGTTCTGGATGCTCGAAACCCAGGCATCGATATAGCTGTAAAGCGCGGTTGCGATCAGCCACAGCGCCAGCGTGCTCCCCCAGGTGACGAGCGGCCTGCGGTTGATGAGCCGCCGGTAAAAGGCCGAGAGGATCAGCGTCAGCGAATAGCCGGTGACCACCCAGATGAGGACAGGCACCAGCGAGGAAATGGGCTGCCCGCCCGTCACCTGCAGTGCGGCGCGCAACACGAACACCGCGGCCCAGCCCAGCCCGTGCAGGTTCCAGAAGGCGCGCGCCTTGTTCTGAAAAAAGGGCGCAGGCTGCATCGGGAGGGGGAGGACACTCATGCCGCAAATCTAGCAAGAAAGCCGCCAAGGGCAAGCACAAGGGACGCCTTATGCGGTCTGGCGGGGCGAAGCGACGGGGCAGGGGCACGCTGAGGCGCGGGCGCGCTGGGCGCGGCGCACGCCTTTGCCGCTGTTGCCGCTACGCAGTCTTGATCCGGGGCATCGCCACATCCTGCACATCTTCGGCATGCAGCCAGCACAGATCGTCAATCTCCAGTTCGCGTCCGTCATGGGCAATCAGCCGCACCCGGCGCACCGGCTGGCGCGATTGCTTGTCCACCAGCACCACCGACGAGGGGATGCCAAGGCCCCATTTCTCGCCCCATTGGCGCAGCGCCACCATTGTCGGCAGCAAATCCAGCCCTTTCGGGGTGAGCACATATTCCACCTTGCGCCGATCCTCGGCCAGGGTGCTGCGCGCCATGATGCCATTGGCGACCAGGCGGCCGAGCCGGTTCGACAGGATGTTGCGGGCAATGCCCAGCTCTGACTGGAATTCCTCGAAATGACGCACGCCATTCAGCGCGGCGCGCAAAATCATGAACGACCAGCGTTCGCCCATTGCCTCCAGCGCGATGGGGAAACCGCAATCGTCGAGATCGGCCAGTGGTTCCCTCAGGCCCATATCGTTCACCTCACCCCGGTTTTCGGCGCAGCTGCGCCATGCATCCACCCCTCGGCATGATGATCGCCAAAAAAATTTGCACACAAGCTGCATTTTCTAGTTGCAAATTGCAACCGAAACTTTTAAGTATTGATTCGCAACCTACATTGATGACAATAACGTCGTAATGTTGTGTCGCTTCCCGTTTCTGCCGGTATCGGCAGCCAGCGGATCATGCAAATTCTGGGGCGGGCAGGCTTCACAGAAGGTCGCCCGAGACAGACGCCAAAAGGATAAACTGATGAAAACGCTCTCCTCTCTCCTCAACATCTCCGTGCTTGTGCTGACCACGCTGATCATGGGTCTGGCACTGGCCAGCCCGTCGCAGGCTGCATCGCGCGGCTATTCTGCCCAGCTGTCTGCGCCGGCGGCAGCAACCCGCATGATCGCGCATGACACTGTGTGGTCGTGCGACGGAGCGGCCTGCAAGTCGGCTTCCGAGAGCAGCAGCCGCGCCGAAATCGTGTGCGCAGCGCTCGCCAAAAAGGCTGGCCGCCTGGAATCGTTCAGCGCAAATGGCAGCAGCTTCGATGCCGCCAAGCTTGAAAAGTGCAACAGTCGCGCCCGCAAATGAGCATCATGGCCCTGATGGGGCGATAAGCACGCACCCACATAGCGATAAGGGGCCGCCTCCCCTCCTGTTGCGGCTCCAACCTAAGAGGGCCCTGCACATGCGGCAGGGCTCTTTTTTTTGCAGCCGTCAGATCAGGCGCCGAAAAGCCTGGTTTTCACGCTGTAGCCCAGCCACCGCAGGATGCCGGGGAGCCCTTGCGCAAACACCACCGGATCATCACGCAGCGCATGCATCAACAGATCAAGCCTGATCCGGTAGATGTTGCGGCAGGCAAGGTTGATATAGCATTTGGCGCGCCATGCGCTGCGCGGCAGCAGGCTGATTTCGCGCTGCATCAACTGTCCTGCCAGCAGCTGGATCGAACGGGCCCGAGCGCTGGTCAGGCTATCCGGATGCTTGCGATATTGGTACAGATCTTCGTGGATCTGGAAAAAGCTGAACTGACGCGCCGCGCGCAGCCAGAAATCATAATCCTCGACGCCGAACAGCGTCTCGTCATAGCCGCCCAGCGCTGCATCAACCGTGCGGCGATAGAGAAAGCACGCACCGACGCAATTTCCGAGCGCAAGTTGTTGCGCCTGCTTGACGATGAACCGTTTTCCTTCCGCGCCATGTTCGTCAATCTCGATGAAATCAGCATGAAACACATCATGGCCGGGATGCTCGCGGGCATGGTGCAGCAGCCGTTCCAGCATGTTCGGGCGCAATATGTTGTCGTCCGATGTCCAGCTGAACCATTCGCCTCGTGCCTCCCGAAAGCCGCGGTTGAGCGACGCTGGCAGCTTCAGGTTGGTGGCGTTGCGCACCACGCGGATGCGCGCGTCGCGGGCGGCATATTCGGCGAGGATGGCAGGCGTTGCGTCGTTTGAGCAATCATCGACGCAGATCAGCTCGAAATCCGCAAAGCTTTGCGCCAGAATGGAATCGATCGCGGTCGCAAGATATCGCTCGCCATTGAAGACCGGCAGCACCAGCGAAACACGCGGCGCATCCGTGCGCACGCCAACAGAAGGCGCGGATGTGCTCCTCGAAACGGGTTTGCGGCTTTCGTTCACGCTCAATGATTTAACGCGTAAAGGATAAGGAATGATTGCCCTGACCGGCATGATTGCCGCATCGCGGGGGCGTTTCATCTTGCAATCCCTGCCTGTCTGCTAACATAGAACGCTATGCTGCGTCAGTTTGAACTCGTCGAGCGCGTTATCGAATATGATCCGGATGCCGACGAAAGCCGGCTGAACCGGGCCTATGTGTTCACCGTGCA
>CAZFYJ010000039.1:0-1569 GCA_964523215.1 uncultured Sphingomonadaceae bacterium
GCGCAGCCGCCGGGCAGCGACACCTTTGCCTCGCCGGCGCGCGCGAGCAGCGGCCCGAGCACGAGAATCGAGGCGCGCATCTTGCGCACAATGTCGTAGGGCGCGATGGTGGCCGTAATCCTGCCGGCCCGCGCCGTCATCACCCGGCCGAAATCCTCGGGCCGTGCGCCCTCGATCATCGTCGAGCAGCCCAGCTGGTTGAGAAGATGGCCGAAACTGTCCACATCGGCAAGGCGCGGCAGATTGCGCAGCGTGAGCGGCTCATCGGTCAACAGCGCACAGGGCAGCAAGGTCAGCGCGCTGTTTTTCGCACCGGAAATGGGAATGCGGCCGGAAAGGCGCTGGCCGCCACGCACGATAATCTTATCCATTGGAGATGCTTTAGCGCGGGAACGGCCGGGATCAAGCGATTAGGCCCGCATGCGCGGCGCGGCTTCGCGTCTGGCAGATCGGAGGGCGGATCAGGCCGGCTCGATCGTGCAGCGCAGCGGATGCTGGTGGCTTTTTGCGCAATCCATGACCTGCGCCACTTTGGTTTCGGCCACTTCATGGCTGAACACACCGCACACGCCGACGCCCTTCTGGTGGACATGCAGCATCACCCGGGTCGCCGATTCCAGATCCATCTTGAAGAAGCGCTGCAGCACCATCACCACGAATTCCATCGGCGTATAATCATCATTCAGCATCAGCACCTTGAACATGGAGGGCTTTTTCGGCTTGGTCCGCGTCTTGACCGCAAGCCCTGCCTGCCCCTCGCTATCGCCCGGCGCACCTTTGCCGCCTTTGCCGGCCATCGTGATGAGATCATGCTGCATGGTCTTGCGAATATCGTATTTTCAGCGCGTTCGGCAAGGGGCAAGAAGCCTGCATCGAGACAGCCGCAGGCGGGCCAAAAGGCGCAGGCCAGCGAACAGCGGCGACGCCACGCACGACCGCACGCGGACACCCGCTCATGCAAAAGGGCGGCGGCATTACTGCCACCGCCCCGGGAACGGCGCGTGCTGCGCCGTCTTTTGCGCAAGTGAGGCTTATGCCGCCTGCTTCAGCTTCGACATGGCAAGCGAGATGCGGCCCGAAATCGGGGCAAAGGCATCATTGGCCAGCTTCACGATCAGCTCGCTCTGCTTGGACGCCTGGGCAACGGCCGAATCAAATGCCTTCTTCGAAAGCTCGGTGTTCAGCGTCATCAGCTCGGTCGGCGACTTCACAGCGGCGATGGCCTTTACGGCAGCCGTGGTTTCTTCCAGGCTCTTCTTGCCGTATTCAAAGCTGTCCTTGGCGATCACTTCGACGCCCTTGGCGGTGATCTTGCCGGATTCGACAACAGCTTCGAGATTGCCCTTCGAAAATTCGACCACTTCGGCAGCAGCCTTCTGGCCCTTTTCGGCGAAATCCTTCGCCTTGGTGCCGAGATCGGCGAAATTATTGCCAAACATCGCTTCGAACTGAGCCTTGGCGGTTTCAGCATAGTTTGTGAACATGTCGGTCATTGATTTGGTTCCTTTTGCAGTTTTTTCGGTCAACATCTTGGGGGCGGCCTTTGCAGGGGCGGCCTTCTTCACAGCC
>CAZFYJ010000039.1:1669-12975 GCA_964523215.1 uncultured Sphingomonadaceae bacterium
CCGGCTTTGCCGAGAGCGCCACCTTGGCCACAGCTGCCTTCTTGGCGACGGCCTTCACGGGTGCCTTCACCGCCGCTTTGGCTGTGGCGGCCTTTTTCGCGACAGCCTTGGCGCGCTTTGCGGGCGCAGCAACGGCAGGCTTGGCCACATCGGCGACCTTTTCAGCAGCTGCCGCATAGGCCTTTTCTGCCGCAGCTACCGACGGGTCAACCGCGATGAATGCCGCATCGCCAACAGCTGCAGCGGCGGGCTTGGCGGCTTTCGTGCCGGCTTCAGCCTTGGCCGGATTTTCGATTTTCGATGCCATGATTGCGCACCTCCTTATTCATGATGCACTGCACAATAATGCTGCACTGCACCATTGTCAAGGTCTATTGTGCGCTGCACAAAAAACAGTGTCGGCTTGAATGCGCGCCCGGCCCCGGGCTCAGCGCGTTCTCACATAACGGCCGGGCGCATCCTCGATCGCCCGCGATCCGCCTTTGCCGGGAATGCGCGGGCCCGTTGCCGGCACCATCGCTTCGTCCTGATCCTTCAGCCAGGCGAGCCAGCTGGGCCACCAGCTGCCCGGCACTTCGCGTGCGCCCGCGATATAGTCTGCAAGCGTCGCCACGCCCTCATCCTCGTTGATCCAATATTGATATTTGGCGGCAGACGGCGGATTGACAACGCCGGCGATATGCCCGGATCCTGCGAGCAGAAAGCGTTTCGGCCCGCGCAGATGATCCATGATGCGCCACACGCTTTCGGCCGGCGCAATATGATCCTCGCGCCCGGCCTGGATGAAGGCGGGCGTGGTGATCCGCGTCAGATCAATCGGCGTGCCCAGCGCAGACAGCCGCCCCGGCTCGATCAGAAGATTGTCCCGATACAGATCGGCCAGATATTGGCGGTGCCATTTGGCAGGCAGGTTGGTGGTATCGCCATTCCAGTGCAGCAGATCGAACGGGGGATAATCCTCTCCGAGCAGATAATTGTTGACGACATAGGACCAGATCAGATCGCGGCCGCGCAGCGCATTGAAGGTTGCGGCCATGTAGCGGCCGTCAAGATAGCCGGGCGCGGACAGCTGATCGAGCAGCGCGAGCTGCGCATCATCGACAAACAGCTTCAGATCGCCCGCCAGCTCGAAATCCACTTGCGCGGTGAAGAATGTCGCGGATCTGACGATATCGCCGCCACCCCGGGCGTGGAGAATGGCGAGCGTCGCCGCCAATGTCGTGCCCGCCACGCAATAGCCGATGCTGTGCACATGGGGCACATCGAGCAGCGCACGGATGACGTTGATGGCATCGATCTGCGCGGCGATATAATCATCCCACACCACATCTGCCATGCTGGCATCGGCCGATTTCCATGAAACCATGAACACGGACAGCCCCTGTTCGGTCGCCCATTTGACGAAGCTTTTGGCCGGATTGAGATCGAGAATGTAAAAGCGGTTGATCCAGGGCGGGAAGATGACGAGCGGCACGGCCAGCACATCATCGGTCACGGGCGCATAATGGATCAGCTGATAGAGCGGGGTTTCGTGCACCACCTTGCCCGGCGTGATGGCAATGTTGCGCCCCACCTCAAAGGCATCGGGATCCGTGTGGGTCAGCTGCCCGCGCTTCAGATCCGCCAGCATGTGGGCCAGCCCTTTCAGCAGATTATCGCCGCGGGTTTCCAGCGTGCGGGCCATCACCTGCGGATTGGTCAGCGCGAAATTGCTGGGCGCGGCGGCATCGATCAGCCCCTGCATGGCATAGCGCATCGCGGCCTTGGCCCTGGGATCAAGGCCGTCAACGCCATCCATCTGCGCCTGCATCTGCTCGGCAATCAGGCCATAGCTGTGGCGGATGAAGGCAAAGAGCGGCGATTGCTGCCATTCGGGCGCGGCAAAGCGGCGATCACGCTCTGGCTGTTGCGGCGGCGGGGATGCGCCCTCCGCCTCGCCCATCGCAGCCTTCATCTGCGCCTGCGCCTGGGCGTGCAGCTGCGGCAGGCTGGCAGCAAAATTCTGCCACATGCCAAAGCCGATCTGCATCCATTGCTGCACCACCGCGGCGGGCTCTGCCGCTGCTGGCCCGGTGGGTGACGGCCCAGAGGCCGAGGCCGATGCCGGTGCCGATGCGGATGGCATGAAAGCGCCGATAGCTGCCGGGTTCTGCATCCAGCGCTGCCAGCTTTCGGGATTGATCCACGCCTCCCACTGCTTTTGCCACACCGCCATATGGGTGCCCTCCTCGATCAGGCGGGGCACATCCGAAAGCGCAAATTCCATCAGCATCTGCTGCGCCTGCCCGATCACCCGGGTCCAGTGCTGCATGTCGTCGATCAGGCGGAGCTGTTCATTGGCCACCGCGTCCTCGGCCATCCTTTCATCAGTCATCCGTCCACTGGCCCCTAAATGCCTGCATACCACGCATAATCGAGCGCATCCTCCCAATAGCCGCCCTTGCCGCGGCCAATGCCGGCCAGGCTTTCCACGGCTTCGATCGCCATCACATATTTGGCATGCTTATAGCCAAGCTGCCGCTCCACCCTGAGGCGCAGCGGCGCGCCATGGGGCACCGGCAGGGCCGCCCCGTTCATGCCCCAGGCAAGGATGGTCTGCGGATGAAAGGCATCGATCAGATCGATGCTCTCATAATATGGCACGCCATCGAGGCGATCGGCACAGCGCAGAACGATGAAGCGCGCCTGATTGGCCAGGCCCGCCAGCTTCAGCACATGGGACAGCGGAACGCCCGTCCATTCGCCGATCGCGCTCCAGCCTTCCACGCAATCATGCCGGGTGATCTGGGTGCGCGCAGGCATGGCCCTGATCTGCGCCAGCGACAGCGCGAGCGGCTGCGCCACCAGCCCCCCGACCGCCAGCCGCCAATCGGCAAAGCCGGACGCCAGATGGCGCAGATATTCGGGCGTGCCGGGATTGCGCGTGCCATTGGCATAGAAGACCGGCGAGCGATCGGCCCGCGTATAGGTGGGGGCGAGCGCGGTGCGCGCCTGCAGCGTGCGCTGCCCGGCCATGTGCACACCCTCTGCCATTTGCAGCAGCTTGCGCGTGCGCGGGTCTTCGGTCAGCGCGTCACACCCGCTCAGCAGCGGGGCCGCGCCCAGAAGCAGGCCGCCCTGCCCCGCGCGCAGCAACAGGTGGCGGCGCGACAATGGATCAGCCATGGCGCTTCTCCTGCCCGATGGCGGGGCGCATGGCGGGGTGCAAGACGTGCTGCGCTGCGGGGCCATGATCGGGGGTCGGCCGGATCCAGCCCGTGATCATCGAACGCATCAGCTGCAGCGGATTGGCCAGCAGCACCATCAGCAGATGCACGACAATGAACAGGGCGATGGCCCAGGCGGTGATGAAATGAATGCTGCGTGCGCTCTGCCGCCCGCCGAACATGTCGACAATCCATGGCATTGCCGCGTCCATCCCCGGGGCCATGGCAAGCCCGGTCAGGATGATGAGCGGGATGGCGACGAAGATCACGCCGACATAGCTCAGCCGCTGGAGCAGATTATAGTCTGCCTCCGCCTTGCCAACGAAGGTGAAGCGCGCATGGTGGCGGATGCTCGCCCAGATGCTGCGCGGATGCCAGGCGGCAAGGCCGATGTGCAGATCGCGCCGCACATGGCCCGACAGCAAGGCCCACAGCATGAACAGGCTCAGCGATATCGCCAGCACCAGCGCAAATGCCATGTGCCACAGCCGCGAATCGGCGAGGCTGAAATAGGACGGGATGGTGATCCACCCCGGAAAGCGCGGCAGCTCCAGCCAGGCGGGATCGGGCCAGCTGCCATCGATGCCCCAATAGAGGCGCGGATGTGCATTGAAGATGCCGAGCCCGCTCATCAGCAACACAAAGATCGCCCACGCATTCACCCAGTGCCACAGGCGCGTGGCGATGCGGTGGCGATAGCGCGTGGCGGGCTGTTCCGGTCCGGCTGGCCCACGTTCAACCTGCGCTGGTTCCGGCCCTGCCTGCCCTGCGCCGGGCAGGGCATCCGATGACGGGCCGGATGCGGCAAGTGGCGGGATGGCTGGGTCGCTTGCTGCCATCGCCGCCTTCCCGTTCAGCCTGCCTGCGTTTCCATCATCCCGCGATAATGCGCCCTCAAGCTCACTTTGTCTATCTTTTCCGTGCCGAGCCGGGGCAATGGTTCGGCATGGAACCAGATTTTGACCGGAACCTTGAAGGCAGCGAGCTGCGTGCCGACAAAATCGCGCAGCGCGGCTTCGTCCACGGCGTTGCCGGGGTGGCAGTGCACCGCAGCCCCCGGCACCTCGCCCAGCCGATCATCCGCAAGGCCGAAGACGCAGCTTTCGGCAACATGCGGATGCGCATAAAGCGCTGCCTCCACTTCCTGGCAGCTGATATTCTCGCCGCCGCGGATGATGATGTCCTTCTTGCGATCGACGATGAAGAGATAGCCATCCTCATCCAGATAGCCGAGATCGCCAGTGCGGAAATAGCGGTCCGCAGTGAAGGCCGCCGCCGTTGCCTGCGGATTGTTCCAATAGCCCTCGAAATTGGCAATGGAGCGGATGCACACTTCGCCCACTGCTCCCTGCGGCAAGCTGTTGCCGGCATCATCCTTGATCGCCAGATCGACCAGCGGGCGCGATGCCGGGCCCGTGCTCGTCGGCTTGGCGAGATAATTTTCGTTGATATTGCCACAGCCGACCGCGTTCGTTTCGGTCAGGCCATAGCCGAGCAGCGGCATGCCGCCGCCCAGCCCGTCGACCAGCCGCTTCACATGTTCAGGCGGGCGCGGCGCGCCCCCTGCGGCAAAGCTCTTGCAGCAGGACAGATCATATTTGGACCGGTTGGGATGGACCAGTATCTCGTATGACATCAGCGGCACGCCGACAAAATAATTCACCTTTTCCCGCTCGATCAGCTGCATCGCATGCTCGGCATCCCATTTGGGCATCAGCACCAGGCGGCGGCCCATGGCAAAGCTCTGCAAAAAGACCGGCACCTCGGCGGTCACGTGAAACAGCGGCGTGCTGATCAGGGTGGCGGGCTGATCGGTGCCCATTTGCCCGGCCTCGGTCAGCAGGATCACGATCGTGCTTGTCTGCACCAGATAGTTGAAAATGCCCTGCACCACGCCGCGATGTGTGGAATAGGCACCCTTTGATTGCCCGGTCGATCCCGATGTGAACAGGATCGTCGCCAGATCATCCGGGCCGATCTGCGGCAGCGCGGCCATATCCCCCGGCGCGCCGCCGGTGATGGGTGCAATCGCCGTGGCCAGCGGCTGCGTGATATCGAGCGTGATGACCGTCGCTTCGTGCGAAACGGCAGGATCGGCCAGGCGCTCGGCCCGCTGCCGGTCTGCAATCACGAGGCGCGTTTCGGTATCGGTGATCCCGGCAGCCAGCTCGCCCGGCTGCCACCAGCCGTTGAGCAAGGTGGCGCACCCGCCCGCCATGATGATGCCCATATAGGCCACGACCCAGCTGTTGGCGTTGCGCATGGCAAGCCCGACGCGATCGCCCTTTTGCACGCCATGCTGGCGCACCAGCGCCGTGGCGATGGCGAGTGCATGCTGAAATGCCTCGCCAAAGCTGACGCGCTCCTCACCCTCGACCAGAAAGGTCGCATCCTTGTGCTGGTTGCAGAAATGGGCGAAATAATGAAACAGGCTGGGCGGCGCATTGCTGATGTAAGGCAGCGTCACGCCGCCTTTTTCAATGCTACCGAGCGTGAAGGGGCCGCCTTCACCCAAAACCTTGCCTAAAGCGGCGTCCAGCTTGGCGTCCAGGGCAGAAGCCATTCAATCTCTCCTATTGGTCTTCGGCAGCGAAGACGATATGGGGGTTGAAACCTTAAAGGGCCATGTGTGTTGTTCTTCTCATTTGCCTATAGTGTTGCCTACACCAATTTCAACGATTTGGGGCTTGATCCGATCATATTTTCCATCGGGCCGTTTGCCGTGCGCTGGTATGCGCTGGCCTATATTGCCGGGCTGTTCCTTGCCCTTTGGTATATGCTGAAGCTCATCACCCTTTCGGGCGCGCCCTGGGCAAAGCGTCACGCCGAAGATTTTCTGATCTGGGGCATGCTGGGGGTGATCCTGGGCGGGCGGCTCGGCTATGTGCTGTTTTACAGGCCCGAATTTTATGCAGCGCACCCGGGCGCGATCGTGCGCATGTGGGATGGCGGCATGTCATGGCATGGCGGCATGCTGGGTGTCGTCTTGGCCATGTGGCTGTTTGCGCGCAAGGAAAAGCTCAGCTTTGTGCGGCTGTGCGATTATGTCGCCTGCGCCGCGCCATTCGGCTTTTTTCTGGGGCGGATCGCCAATTTCATCAATGGCGAGCTGTGGGGCCGGGCAACGGACGTGCCCTGGGCCATCATCTTCCCCGGCAGCGGCACGATGGACCCGCGCCACCCGAGCCAGCTCTATCAGGCGGCGTGGGAAGGGATGCTGCTGTTTGCCGTTCTGTGGTTCCTCTTCTGGAAAACGGACGCGCGCCATCGCCCCGGCCTGCTGGCGGGTGTCGCCCTGCTGGTGCACGGCATCGGGCGATTCCTGCTCGAATTTGTGCGCGAACCCGATGCCGGGCTGGAGCATCTGCCCTGGGGGCTGACCATGGGGCAGACGCTGACCGTGCCGATGCTGATCGTTGGCGCATGGCTGGTGCTGCGTGCGCGCCGCGCCGGCGCAGCAGCCGGGGCCGCGGCCGCGCCGCCGCCATGATCCCTGTGGGCGGACGATGAGCGCGCCGATCGCCCATGGCCTGCCGCTGGAGGCCCGGCTGGGCCGCCTGATCGATGCGACAGGCCCGATCCCGCTGGCCACCTATATGGCCGAATGCAACGCGCATTATTATGCTACGCGCGATCCGCTGGGCAGCCACGGGGATTTCATTACCGCGCCGGAAATCAGCCAGATGTTTGGCGAAATGATCGGGCTGGCCTGTGCCGATCTGTGGCTGCGCGCGGGCAAGCCGGAAGGGCTCGCTTATGTCGAGCTGGGGCCGGGCCGGGGCACTTTGGCGGCCGATGCCGTGCGCACCATGGCGCAGTTCGGCTTTTTGCCGCCGGTGCATTTCGTGGAAACCAGCCCGGTGCTGCAGACGCTGCAGCTGGAACGGCTGCCCATGGCCATGCTGCACGACAGCGTGGAGGATTTGCCCGGCGATTATCCGCTGATCATCATTGCCAATGAATTTTTCGATGCCCTGCCGATCCGCCAGCTGATTGCCACCCACAGCGGCTGGCGCGAGCAGGTGGTGGCACGCACGCAGGGCCGCTTCATCACGATGCCGGGGGTGATCCCGATGGACAGCGCAGTGCCCCGGCACCTGCACCATCAGCCACCGGGCACGATCATTGAAATCGCGCCCACCCGCAATGCCGTGATGCAGGCGCTGGCGGCAAGGCTGGCGCAGCAGGGCGGCGCTCTGCTCGCCATCGACTATGGCTATAAGGGCCCGAAAACGGGCAGCAGCTTTCAGGCAGTGCGCGGGCATGCCCATGCCGACCCCTTTGCCGCGCCGGGCGAAACGGACCTGACGGCGCATGTCGATTTCGCGGCACTCGCCGAAAGCGCACGTGCGGGCGGCGTGCGCGTCTATGGCCCCGTGGATCAGGGCATCTGGCTGCAGCGGCTGGGACTGAAGGAGCGTGCCGAGGCGCTGTCTGCCGCCGCACCGGGACGCGCGCCTGCCATTGCAAGCGAAGCGGAGCGGCTGGCCAACCCCGCCGCGATGGGTCGGCTGTTTCAGGTGATGGGGGCCGCGCATCCCGGCTGGCCGCAGCCCGAGGGCTTTGCCGAACCGGCGACCGGCGGCAGCGCCGGAGACAGCCAGACATGATGGCCGGAACGACCCCCGGAGTGAGCGACGGTATTGCCAGCACCCAAGCAACCGCGAGCGCCTATGCACTGCGCGCGGCGCAGGCAGCCGATGCCGCAGCGCTTGCGGCCTTTGCGCAGGCGGCCTTCCGGGAAACCTTTGCCTATCGCGCCTATCCGCCTGAGGATCTGGCCGCATTCTTTGCCAGCAAGATGTCGCCCGCGCGCTATGCTGCGCTGCTCGACGATCCGGCGATGCACATCACCCTGGCAGTGGCGGGCGATGGGGCGATTTGCGGCTTTGCGTCGGCCGGACCGGTCGATCTGCCGTTGCCCGATGGTGCACCGCGCACTGCCGTGATCGAGCTGCACCAGCTGTATCTGGCGCCTTACGCCCAGGGCACGGGCCTTGCCGATGCGCTGATGGCGCGCTTCTGGGCCACAGCGCGGGCGCAGGCGGCGCGCACCGCCTATCTCAGCGTCTATTGCGAAAATCGCCGCGCACAGCGCTTTTATGCGCGCCATGGCTTTGCCGAGATTGGGAAAAACCCCTTTCTGGTCGGCCGGGTGCTGGATGATGACCGCATCTGGCAGGCCGCGGTGCCGCCCGCTGCACAGCCAGCGTCCCATGGCGGGGAAGGAGCAGGGGGGGACGCCCATGGCTGATCTGCTGCGTGCGCACGCGCTGGATGGCATGCTCCACGGATTTTTCGGGCGCGGCTCATCCACGGACGACAAGGCCGATCCGCAGGCGGGTGCCGCCAACCGCCGCCGCAGCGCAGACCGGCTGTTGCCCGGCGCGCCGATCGCCATCAACCATCAGGTGCACGGCCCTCACTGCCGCATCATCGATGGCCCGTTCGATCCCGAGGCCCGGCCCGAGGCCGATGCGCTCGCCACCCGGCAGCCGGGGGTGCTGCTGGGCATTCACACCGCCGATTGCGCGCCGGTGCTGCTGGCCGATGCCGCTGCAGGCGTGGTGGGGGCCGCGCATGCCGGCTGGCGCGGCGCGCTGGAGGGCGTGACCGATGCCGTGATTGCCGCCATGGAGCAGCTGGGGGCGGCGCGGGCGCGGATCAGCGCGGCTGTCGGCCCCTGCATTGCCCGGGCAAGCTATGAAGTGGACGATGCGTTTTTCGCGCGCTTCATCGCCGCCGATCCCGCCAATGCAGGCTATTTTCAATCGGCGCGCCCCGGCCATCATCATTTCGATCTGCCCGGCTATGTCGCCCGTCGCCTGGCCGATGCGGGGCTTGCCCGGGTCGAGCTTGTCGCGTGCGACACCTGCCAGAGCGACGCGCACTGGAGCCACCGGCGCGGCACGCTGAACGCTGCGCCGGAAAGCGGGCGGCAGATCAGCCTGATCGGGCTGCCGCGTGGCTGAGGCTGATCGCACATCGCCGCTCGCCCGGCCCAGCATCTGGATTGGCCTTGGCGGCTTCATCCTGCTGCTGCTGCTTCCGGCCCCTCCGGGGATGAGCGCGGCGGCCTGGACCGTGGCGGCGCTGGCGCTGCTGATGGCCTATTGGTGGATGAGCGAGGCCGTGCCCCTCACCGTCACGGCCTTTCTGCCCTTTCTGGTCGTGCCGTTCACCGGCGCCATGGATGCCAACAAGATTGCGGCTGCCTATTACAGCCCGATCCTCTTTCTGATCCTGGGCGGCGCGTTGCTGGCGCTGGCCATCGAAAAGGCCGGGCTGCACCGGCGGCTGGCGCTGGCCATTGTGGGCCGCGCGCGCAGCACCCCGGGCGGCCTGCTGTTTGCCTTCATTGTGGCAACGGCGCTGTTGAGCATGTTCATTTCGAACACCTCGACCGCGCTCATCATGATGCCGATGGCGCTGGCCCTGCTGGCGGCAGGCGGCACGGATCCCGAAGAACAGGGCGGCTTTCCGGCAGCGCTGGTGCTGGGCATCGCCTTTGCCGCGACGATTGGCGGGCTGGGCACGCTGGTCGGCTCGCCAACCAATGCCATTGTGGGCCGCGCCCGCAGCACCCCAGGCGGCCTGCTGTTTGCCTTCATTGTGGCAACGGCGCTGTTGAGCATGTTCATTTCGAACACCTCGACCGCGCTCATCATGATGCCGATGGCGCTGGCCCTGCTGGCGGCAGGCGGCACGGATCCCGAAGAACAGGGCGGCTTTCCGGCAGCGCTGGTGCTGGGCATCGCCTTTGCCGCGACGATTGGCGGGCTGGGCACGCTGGTCGGCTCGCCGACCAATGCCATTGCCGCAGGGCTGATCGAGGCAGCCACCGGGGAAAGCATCAGCTTTCTGCGCTGGGCCAGCTATGGCGTGCCCGTGGTGCTGCTCTCTTTGCCGGTGCTCGCCATCATCCTGATGACCGTGCTTGGCGTGCGCGCCAGCGGCTTTGATGTGGCCGGGGCCAGAGCCGAAATGATGCGCCACGTGGCCGGGCCTTGGAACAGCGCGGAACGGCGGCTGGTGCCGATCCTGCTGCTGGTGGTCGCCTTGTGGATCGGCCAGCGCTGGCTGGAGCCGCTGCTGCCCAAGGACAGCCTGACCGATGGCACCATCGCGATGGCCGGCGCGCTGCTGCTGTTTCTGGTGCCGGCGGGGCGCGGGGGGCGTGGCGACGGCGCTGAAAACGGCCCGCTCCTGACGTGGAAAGAGGCCAATCAGGCGCCATGGGCAATCGTGATGATGTTTGGCGGCGGGCTGGCGCTCGCGGCGGCCATGGGCGCATCGGGCCTCGCTGACTGGCTGGGCGCGGCGCTGGCGCCGCTGGGCGCATTGCCGCTGCCGGTGATCGTGCTGCTGGTTGTGGCGCTGATGATCGGCTTCACCGAATTCGCCTCCAACGTGGCGAC
The DNA here is from genome assembly GCA_964523215.1 of uncultured Sphingomonadaceae bacterium. Lineage (GTDB taxonomy): Bacteria > Pseudomonadota > Alphaproteobacteria > Sphingomonadales > Sphingomonadaceae > CAZFYJ01. Next base: position 12,294 of record CAZFYJ010000039.1, read on the forward strand.
GGCGAGCGGCATTTTGCCCGTGGTCGCCGCACTGGCAATGGGCATGGGGGTGGATCCCATGCTGCTGCTGATGCCGGCCGCGCTGGCAGCCAGCTGGGGATATATCCTGCCCGCGGGCACCGGGCCAAATGCCATTGCCTATGCCACCGGGCGGGCCCGCATCGGCGATTTTGCGCGCACCGGGGTCGCGCTTGACGTGGCGGGCCTGCTGATCCTCACGGCGCCGGTGTGGCTGGTGCATTATCTGCTGTCATGAGCAGGCCGTGCGCTGAAGACGCGCTGGCGCCGTCTTTCCCCCGCCGGTTGATGGGGCTAGAGTGATGTGCGGCGAGTGAGGGGGCTGGCTTGATGCGCTATCTGATCATTGCATGGATTTCGGCGGTGGCCGTCCATCTGCTTGGCCATATGGCCATGCGCGACGCGCCCGACGTGCGCGGCTGGCGGATGGTGAAGCCGGGGCCGATGTACGCCGTCGGCGTGTGGCTGGGCGCGGGCCTCACCGGGCTGATGGCCTATATCTGGCTCTTTGTTGGCTCAAATCGCCCGGACGGGGCGCAGCAGATGCAGATCTTGTTCTGGCTGATCCTCGCCTTTGGTGCCGGCACAATGATGGTGATCTGGCAGGGCTGGCAGGTGCGGCGCACGGGCTTGCGCTGGCGCGGGGACCAGATGGTGTGGCGCG
>CAZFYJ010000040.1:0-12795 GCA_964523215.1 uncultured Sphingomonadaceae bacterium
TCGGGCAAGGTCGCCTATGATCTGATGGAAGCGCGCAACGCCGCGGGCGACAGCAGCACCGCGATTGTCCGCATCGAGCAGCTCTATCCCTTCCCCGGCGAGCCGCTGGTGGTGCGCCTGAAGCGGATGAAGCATCTGGAAGATGTGGTGTGGGCGCAGGAAGAGCCACAGAACAACGGCGGCTGGTCCTTCGTGGAACCGCTGATCGAGGAATGCCTGGCCCAAGCCGGGATCGGCCCGACGCGGGCGCGCTATGCGGGTCGCAAGGCCAGCGCCTCGCCCGCCACCGGCCTGATGAAACGCCACCAGGCAGAGCAGGCCGCGCTGATTGCGCATGCGCTAGGCCACGGCGTCCGCGCAGAAATCCGCCGCCAGCGCACCGGCAAGACGACATAACCTCCCCCAGGAGCATGCATATGAGCACCGAAGTCAAAGTCCCAACCCTTGGCGAATCGATTACAGAGGCGACGTTGGGCCAGTGGCTGAAAAAACCGGGCGAGGCCGTCGCCGCGGACGAGCCGATTGCGAGCCTTGAAACGGACAAGGTTGCCGTCGAAGTGCCAGCACCGGCAGCCGGGGTGATGGGCGTGCTGCTCGCGGCCGAGGGTGATACCGTCAATGTCGGTGCGATCATCGCGATGATCGAGAGTGCGGGCGCTGCAACCGGTGCGGCTGCCCCGCCTGCCGCGACTGCAGAAGCGGCTCAAGCTCCGGCTTCGACACCCGCGCCAGCTCTCGCGGCCACGGCCGAGCCCGTCATTGCCGATCTGCCGCTTTCCCCGGCGGTGCGCCGGCTGGTGCTGGAGCTGGGCATTGATCCCACGCGCGTGAAGGGCACGGGCAAGGATGGGCGACTGACCAAGGAAGATGTGCTGGCGGCAGCCAAGGAAGCACCCGCCATCGCGCCTGCACCATCGCCCGCGGCCGCCCCGGCGGCGAGCACGGTGCCAGCCCCGGCCACCTCTGGCCCGCGTGGCGAGGAGCGGATCCGCATGACGCGGCTGCGGCAGACCATTGCCAAGCGGCTGAAGGATGCGCAGAACACTGCGGCACTGCTGACCACCTTCAACGATTGCGACATGTCTGCGGTGATCGCGGCGCGCAACAGCTATAAGGATCTGTTCGAAAAGAAGCATGGGGTGCGCCTCGGCTTCATGGGCTTTTTCGCCAAGGCAGCCGCGCTTGCAGCAAAGGACATTCCGGCAATCAATGCCCGGATCGACGGGGATGAGATCGTCTATCACAGCTATTTCGATGTCTCGGTTGCGGTCAGCGCGCCCAATGGTCTCGTGGTGCCCGTGGTGCGCAATGCCGAGACCATGGGCTTTGCCGAGATTGAAAAGGCCATTGCCGATTTCGGCAGGCGGGCAAAGGATGGCAGCCTTACCATGGAAGACATGGCCGGCGGCACGTTCACCATTTCAAATGGCGGCGTCTTTGGCTCGCTGATGTCGACACCGATCATCAATCCGCCCCAATCCGCAGTGCTGGGCCTGCACCGCATCGAGGATCGCCCGGTGGTGCGGGCCGGGCAGGTGGTGGTGCGCCCGATGATGTATCTGGCGCTCAGCTATGACCATCGCCTGATCGACGGGCGCGAGGCGGTGACGGCCCTCAAGATCATCAAGGAGGCCATAGAGGATCCCACGCGCTTGCTGATCGATTTGTAGGGAGAATGGATTGTGGCGGACTATGACCTGATCGTGATCGGCGCTGGACCCGGTGGCTATGTGGCAGCCATCCGCGCCGCGCAGCTGGGCCTCAAGACAGCCTGCGTGGAAAGCCGCGAGACGCTGGGCGGCACCTGCCTCAATGTCGGGTGCATTCCGTCCAAAGCGCTGCTGCATGCATCCGAACTCTACCATCAGGCGCATGCGGGCGAACTTGCCAAATTCGGTGTCGATGTCTCGGCAGTGAAGCTCAATCTCGGGCAGATGCACGCCGAAAAGGACAAGGCCGTGAAGGAACTGACCGGCGGCATCGAATTCCTGTTCAAGAAAAACAAGATCGATTGGCTGAAAGGCCGGGCGGCCTTCACCTCCCCCAACAGCATCGATGTGGGCGGGACGCGCTACACGGCCGACAAGTTCATCATCGCAACGGGATCGAGTGTGACGCCGCTTGCCGGGGTCGAGGTTGATCAAAAGGTCGTGGTCGATTCAACCGGCGCGCTGGCGCTGCCCAAGGTGCCTGCGCATATGGTCGTCATCGGTGGTGGCGTCATCGGGCTGGAGCTGGGCAGCGTTTGGGGGCGGCTGGGTGCCCGGATCACCATTGTCGAATATCTCGATCAGATTCTGCCCGGCATGGATGGCGAGGTGCGCAAGGAAGCTGCGAAGATTTTCAAGAAGCAGGGCTTCGAGATCCGCACCGGCACCAAGGTGACTGGTGTCACAGTGAAGGGTGGCAAGGCGACACTGACGGTTGAACCCGCAGCGGGCGGCGCTGCCGAAACCATCGAGGCCGATTGCGTGCTGCTGGCTATCGGGCGGCGGCCCAACATCGATGGCCTCGCGCTCGACAAGGCCGGCGTTGCCACCAATGCGCGCGGGCAGATCGAGATCGGCCATGATTTGCAGACCAATGTGCCCGGCATTTATGCCATTGGCGATGTCACCCCCGGCCCGATGCTTGCGCACAAGGCCGAGGATGAAGGCATTGCCGCGGCCGAATGGGCTGCCGGGCAGAGCGGCATCATCAATCATGATGTGATTCCGGGTGTCGTCTATACCAATCCCGAAATTGCCAACGTCGGCCTGTCTGAAGAGGAGGCCCAGGCACAGGGCCATGCGATCAAGGTGGGCAAATTTCCCTTCATGGCCAACAGCCGCGCGAAAACGAACCGCGACACCGATGGCTTTGTGAAGGTGATTGCCGATGCAGCGACGGACCGGGTGCTGGGCGTGCACATCATTTCGTCGCTGGCCGGCACGCTGATTGCCGAGGCGGCAGTCGCCATGGAATTTGGTGCGACCAGCGAAGATATCGCCTATACCTGCCATGCCCACCCCACCCATGCCGAGGCGCTGAAAGAGGCGGCGATGGCCGTCACTGGCAAGCCCATTCACATCTAGGGCCAGGGCGCGCGGCAGCGCAGGCTGCGGATTCGCCCGGCCCGCGCTACAAAATGTCCGAATATGTGCGCTTTTTGCGTACGACTAAACGCTTCACCCCGCGTGGCGGACGGCTTAACGCAAGATGAGCCGCTTCATGTTGCCTATTTAACCATTGCAGGCCAACCACCCCTTGAGCACGGGGGTGTTCATAAAATGCCTCGGTTAAGCAACGCCGGAATGTGAAAGCCGACGAACGGATTTCATGTTTCGAAAAACGGGATCGCAAGTGTGGCTTTTTCTGGTATTCAAGCTGTGAAGCAGATCTGTTTCTCGGTCATCGCAGCGGCAAGTCTGTTCTCCACCGGGGCAGCCTTTGCCAAGAACACGACCGAAACGACCAGCGTGACGACGGCGGCAGCGCCGATTATCGTGCCGGAAACGCCGGCCAGCGGCGGCCCATTTGCCCAACCGGAGAGGCGTGATCCGACCCCGGCACCTGGTGATGCCAAGTTCCGTGCGCTCTTTTCTTCGTGGACCGATATGGAACGTGATGTTCCGGCGGTCGCCATCCCCACCCGCAAGCCGCTGGACATTTGGCGGCTGTCCTCCGATTTTGGCATCCGCAACGACCCGTTCTCGGGCCGGCGCGCCCGCCACAATGGTGTCGACATTCCGGCGCCGCGCGGCACCCCCATCTATGCCACGGCTGATGGTGTCGTCGGACGCGCCCAGTGGGTGTCCGGCTATGGCAAATATGTCGAAATCAATCATGGCGCGACAATCCAGACGCGCTATGGCCACATGTCGGAAATTGCCGCTGTTTCCGGCCAGCGGGTGCGCAAGGGCGACATCATCGGCTATGTCGGATCGACCGGCCGTTCGACGGGCAACCATCTCCACTATGAAGTCCGCATCAATGGCACGCCGGTGAACCCGGTTGCCTTTGTCCAGACGCAGGAGACGCTTGCATCGCTGCGCAGCGGTGCCACGGTCCAGGTCGCAGCGACGCCGGCCCCGCCTGCAGCCCCCACGCCTGCGACAGCACAGGGCGGCCCAAGCAAATAACTGGCACATAAGCCCGGCCTGGCCTTATCCCGGCCTTTTCTTCAGAACATTGCGGGTGGCGGGCAATCGCCCCCTTTTGTTTGTGCGCACATCCCCCTATATCCGACATATGAGTGCGACCTCTTCCGAAACTGCTTCCGCGCTGCGCCTGAGCGATGCGGCGGCGGCGCGGGTGCGCCAGATCGCGGCCAAGCAGGGGGCTGCACCCATTTTGCGCCTGGCGGTGGATGGTGGCGGCTGCGCAGGGTTCACCTATCGCTTTGCCATGGCGGAGCACGCAGAGGCAGATGACATGGTGTGCGAACATGATGGTGCTCAGCTCGTCGTGGACATGATCAGCTTGGACCTGCTCAAAGGATCAACCGTTGATTTCGTTACCTCGCTTGGCGGCGCATCCTTCCAGGTGATCAATCCCAATGCGGCATCGGGCTGCGGCTGCGGATCGAGCTTTTCCGTCTAGGCGGGGCAGCGGTCGGGCCGGGCTATGCGCATTGCCAGTTTCAACATCAATGGCATCAAGGCGCGCCTTCCGCGGCTGATCGAGTGGCTGGGCGAGACCGCGCCCGATATTGTGTGCCTGCAGGAGCTGAAATCCGCCGATGAAGGCCTGCCCGTGGCAGAGATTGCCGCTGCTGGATATCAGGGCGTGTGGCACGGTCAAAAGGGCTTTAACGGCGTGGCGATTCTGGCCCGGGGTGACGCGCCCTCGCTGGTGCGCACCGGGCTCGATGGCGATCCGGATGATGAGCAGAGCCGCTATATCGAGGCCGACGTGGCAGGCGTGCGCATTGCCTCAATCTATCTGCCCAATGGCAATCCCCATCCGGGGCCGAAATTCGCCTACAAGCTCGGCTGGATGGCGCGGCTGCGTGATCGCGCTCGCGCGCTGATGGCGCTTGAACGGCCGGTCGTGCTGGCAGGGGACTATAATGTCATTCCCCATGATGATGATGTGTTTTCGCCGCCTGCCATGGCAAGCGATGCGCTGATGCAGCCCGAAAGCCGGGCGGCCTATCGCCGCCTGCTGGCGGACGGGTGGACCGATGCGCTGCGCAGCCATCATCCGTGCGGCGGCATCTGGACCTATTGGGACTATCAGGCAGGCGCATGGCAACGCGATGCCGGCTTTCGCATCGATCATCTGCTGCTCAGCCCGTGCGCGGCAGACCGGCTGATCGCAAGCGGGGTGGACAAGGACCATCGCGGCCGCGAAAAGGCCAGCGATCATGCACCGACATGGATCGTGCTTGGGCCTGCAGGTGCACGCCCGGCAAACGGGGGATAGCAGATCATGGCACAGCAGCATCAGCATCGCGTGCATCGTGGCGACGATCTGGCCCAGGCTGCCCAGCTTGCGCTGGAGGCATCGGGTGAGAAATGGACTGGCCTGCGCGCGCAGGTCTTTGCGGTGCTCGCGGCGAACAGCAGCCCGGCATCGGCCTATCATATCGCGGATCAGATTGCCCGCAGCCAAGGCCGACGCGTCGCGGCAAACAGCATCTATCGCATTCTCGATCTGTTTGTTGCCACCAATCTGGCAAAGCGGATCGAAAGCGCCAATGCCTATATCGCCAATGCGCATCCCGGCTGCCGCCATGATTGCATTTTCCTGGTGTGCGATGCCTGCGGGCGGGCAGACCATATTGATGACGACATGCTTTCGGCCAATGTGCGGCGCGCAGCCGCATCGACAGGGTTTGAGCCGCTGCGTCCGGTGATCGAGGTGCGCGGGCGGTGCGCCGAGTGTGCAAGCAGTGCAGCAAGCGCAGCATGATGATGCTAGAGCCGCAGCGACGCTGGCCAATCGGCCTTGCCCTTGGCATTGCCATGGCCGTGCTGTTCGCCCTCATGGCCGGCCTCGCCCCCGCGGGCAGTGCTGCCATGCCGAAAAGCTATGGAAGCAGCATCTTGGCGCTCGAATTTGCACGCACCATGCCAGACTTGCGGGCCATTTTTGGTGACGGGCAGGATCCTGGGCATATTGCGAACATTGCCATGGCGCAGATCGCCACCTGGCACGATATGGGCTTTGCGCTGCTCTATCCGTTCTTCCTGGCCACGGGCGCGCTGGCGCTGCGGCAGGAAAGCGAGTGGCGGCCGCTTTATCTGGTGCCGTTGCTGGCGATGGTCGCCGGGCTGCTCGATCTCGTCGAAAACTGGCTTTTGCTCGGCATTTTGGAAACATTCCGATCGGGCGGTTTTGATCCGATGCTCACCCGGCTTGGCTGGCCCGTCTGGGGAAAGTTTCTGGCGCTGGGGCTTGCAAATTCGCTGATCGGGCTGGGATTGACCGGGCTGGGCGGGGCGTGGCGCCCGCTTGGCTTCGTGCTCGCCGTGGTTGGATTGCCGCTGACGCTCTTGGCGTGGATCATGCCGCAGTGGCTCGCCGGCGCAATGGCAGCAGGCATTGCCATCAGCTGGGTCACGCTCTTTGCGCTATGCGCGGCGGGCAGCTGGGCGTGGTGGAAGGCGCGCTGACACGCTTTCGGACAAGGCGCTGCACGATGCCGCGCCGCACCGTTTCAGGCCGGATATCCGAGAGCCGCCAGCCTGACGCCTTCCCTCATCACGCGTCTCCTCTGGCCTTGACGCGTGTCAGCGTGGTGCGGTTGCGGGGCACCCATTCGGATGTGTCGTCACCTTCCGGGTCGACCTCCTTCAGGGCCACCATGACGTCGCCATCGCGCATGGTGGTTTCGCGCACCATGGCAAAGCCATCGCCATCGCGGCGGCGCTCTTCGATCACCAGCGTCCATTGCAACGGGCCTTGCGACACAAAGCGGGTGATCTTGCCAGTGCCGCCATCAGGTTCGCGGCCTTTGCGGAACTGGCTATAATTGATCAGCGCGCGCACCGGATCGAGCTGCTCCACGGTGGTGATCCACACCAGCCCGGTCTGCGGACCATCGTCATATTCGGCAGTGCGCACCATGGTCACCCCATCCGGCTGGGCCATGATCGTCACCTTCATCGGCAGGCCGAACCACTGGTTGCTCTGATAATCGCGATATTCAAGCTTGCCCTGCCACGCCCCGGCCGTCGATGCCAGCGCGCTTTCGGTGGTCGCGGGCGTGCGGTCGCCCAGTGCATCAGGCAGCAGAGCCGGCCGGGGCGGCGCGAGGCGCATGGCCGCCCGGTCATTGTCCCATGCCTTGTCGAGCAAAGCGAGAATCACCTCGTCGGGCTTGTGCTTTTGCGCCAGTGCTTCCTTGCGCGCATCGAGATTGCGGCAATGCTTGCGTGTCATTTTTGCAAGGAAGGCGGCGCGCTCCCGATCATAAGGCTCTTCGCCCGCAAAATGCGTGCAGGCCTGGGCGTCCATGATGAAGCGGCGCACGGGTTTGGGCGCGCTTTCCGGCTGCGCATCGCCATAAAAATCGGTCCACGCCGGTGCAGCGGGCTGATCCTGTGCCGGGGCCGCCAGCGGCAGCGCCAGCGCCAGCCCGGCGCATGTCGCGGCCACAGCCTTCATTTGAACAGTCCGCCCAATAGCCCGCGGACCAGCGATTTGCCGAGGCTGCCGGCCAGCTGACGCCCGATGCTCGACGCCGCCGACGAGGCGGCGCGAGAGACCATTTTTTCCGCCGTGCTCGGTCTCGCCGCGGCGCGGGCTTCAGCTGCGGCCAGCCGCGCCTGCTCCTTGGCCTGGGCAGCGGCGATCCTGGCATCCTCCTTGGCCTTGGCGGCAGCGAGCTTGGCCGCTTCCTCCTGGGCTTCGGCCTCGGCGGCTGCGGCCTGGGCCTGGCTCGCCTTGGCAGCGAGGATTTCCTCGGCGGATTCGCGGTTGATCGTCTCGTCATATTTGCCCGTCACCGGCGAAATGGAGAGAATGATCGCCCGCTCCTTGGCATCGAGAGGGCCAACCCGCGAGGCTGGCGCCTTGATCAGTGTCCGTTCGACCGGGGACGGCGCGCCATCTGCCATCAATGTGGACACCAGCGCTTCGCCGACCTTGAGTTCGGTGATCACCGTTTCGACATCCACGCCGGGATTGGCACGAAAGGTTTCGGCCGCGGACTTGATGGCCTTTTGCTCACGCGGCGTGAACGCGCGCAGCGCATGCTGCACCCGGTTGCCGAGCTGGCCGGCAATGTCTTCGGGTATGTCGATCGGATTTTGGGTGATGAAATAGACGCCGACCCCTTTCGAGCGGATGAGCCGGACAACCTGCTCCACCTTTTCGAGCAGCGCGGGCGGTGCCTCGTCAAACAGCAGATGCGCTTCATCAAAGAAGAACACCAGCTTCGGCTTGTCCGGATCGCCCACTTCGGGGAGCGTTTCAAACAGCTCCGACAGCAGCCACAGCAGGAATGTGGCATAGAGTTTCGGGCTGGCCATCAGCTTGTCTGCCGCAAGGATGTTGATGTAGCCGCGGCCCTTGTCGTCGCACTGGATCATGTCGTGAATGTCGAGCGCGGGTTCGCCGAAAAACGCATCGCCACCCTGAGATTCGAGCGTCAGCAGCTGGCGCTGTATGGCCCCCACGCTCGCCTTGGTCACATTGCCATATTTGACCGAAATCTCGTCCGCATTTTCAGCGCACCACATCAGCATCGATTGCAGATCGCCCAGATCCAGCAGCAGCAGCCCCTGTTCATCGGCAATGCGAAAGGCAATGGCAAGCACACCTTCCTGCGTTTCATTCAGCCCCATCAGGCGCGCCAGCAAGAGCGGCCCCATTTCCGAAACAGTCGTGCGCACAGGATGGCCCTGCTGTCCGAACAAATCCCAGAACATCACAGGATTATCGGCATAGGCCCAGTCGCTCTGGCCGATTTCGGCAGCGCGGGCCGAGAAAATCTCGTGCAGCTTGCCGGTGGGCGATCCAGCCATGGCAAGGCCGGACAAATCCCCCTTCACATCCGATACGAACACAGGCACGCCCACGGCTGAAAATCCTTCCGCGAGACCCTGGAGCGTGACCGTCTTGCCGGTGCCGGTGGCACCTGCAATCAGACCGTGACGATTCGCACGCTTGAGATTGAGAACCTGGCGATGGCCGCCGCCGGTGCCGATGAACAACTCACTCGCTTCACTCATCTTTTTTCTCCGCTGCGAATCATGTTTTTGCGCTGCGTGCCATAACTAATCAGCTGCTTGGCATATGGCCAGAGCGACGCCTGCGGGGGCTGCGTCATATAAATGCAACAAAAATGTCATCTTGCTGTCAGCGCGGTCGGCAACAGGCCGCGACATGCATATGCAGCTATGGCGTATATTGCGTGCCCCATTTTTTTCTGGAAGGCTCACATTCATGAAGGCAAAATTCGCGTTGTTGGCGCTTGCTGCCATCGGCATCAGCGGCTGTCAGGACAAGGCCGGCAGCGGCGGTGCGGTTCGGGATTATGTGTTCGCAGTCGGTTCGTCGACGGTCTATCCCTTTGCGACGGCCGCGGCCGAGGCCTATAAATCGGCCAATGCCAGCAGCAAGACGCCGAAAATCGAATCGACCGGAACCGGCGGCGGGGTCGAGCGCTTTTGCCAGGGCGTCGGCTCCGAACATCCCGATATCGTCAATGCATCGCGCCAGCTGAAAAAATCGGAATTCGACAGCTGCGTGAAAAATGGCGTGAAGGACATCATCGAGATCAAGATCGGCTTTGATGGCCTTGCCATTGGCGAATCGGTCCGCGGCCCCAAATTTGCCCTGACCCAGGAAGACATCTACAAAGCACTGGCCGCCACCCCTTATGGCAAGCCCAACACGGCAAAGACGTGGAAGGATGTGAACCCGGCACTGCCCGCAGTGGCAATCTCGGTGTTCGGCCCGCCCTCGACCTCTGGCACTTATGATAGCCTGAAGGAAATTTTCCTCGAAAAGGGCTGCGACAAAAATCCGGAGATGAAGGCGCTGAAAGCCAGCAATCCCGATGAGCACAAGAAAATCTGCACCAGCATCCGCGGCGCGCCCGAATATGTGGAGCAGGGCGAGAATGACAATCTCATCATCCAGAAGCTGGACAAGAACCCCACCAGCGTCGGTGTCTTCGGCTTCAGCTTCCTCGATGCCAATCGCGACAAGATCCGCGACATTCCCGTCAATGGATCCGAGGCGACCTATGACAGCATTCTCTCCGGGGCCTATCCGGGGGCGCGCCCGCTTTATCTCTATGTGAAGAAGGCGCATGTCGGCGTGGTGCCGGGCCTCAAGGAGTTTGTCGCCGAAATGATGAAGGGGGCACAGGCGGATGGCTATCTGACCAAGCGCGGCCTGATCGCCGCCAAGCCGGACGTGCTGGCTGCCAACCAGAAGGTGCTTGCAGAGCTGACCACGATCGATGGCAGCACATTGAAATAGGCATGGGGCGGGAGGCTGGTGCGCCGCCATGGCATGCCAGCCTTTCCGCGCAGGCGCGGCCCTTGCCGGCGCCATGATTGACGCGCATGGCCAGTTATCTGTGTGAACAGGGATAAGATGTGAGCGGAACGCTGTTGCTCCTTTTGATCATTGGCCTCGCCATTGTCGGCTGGGTCGCGGGCCGGATGCGCGCAGCGATGGTCGGTGCGCTGCCGGTGCGTGCCGACATTGACGCACGCCCTGATGGGAAGGCCGATGCGCCATCCGTGCCGAAAGCGCGGCTGCATTCGCTGCCTGGCTATCATGGCTGGTATGTGGCGCTGCTCGTCGGCCTGCCCGCCTTCGTATTTGCGCTGGCCTGGGCGAATATCAGCCCGGCACTGGTCACCAATGCGGTGCTGGCGAGCCCGGAAGCAGCCGGCCTTGCAAGCGACCCATTCCAGCAATCGGCGATTCTATCCGAGGCACGCAGCCTGGCGCAGGGGGATATTGCCCGTGCGAGCAACCCGCTGGCCCAGCAGCTGGCCCCGGTCTATGCCGCGGAAGGCCAGCGCTATGGCCTGCTTGGCCTGGTGGTCGCGCTGCTGCTTGCCTTTTCCGGTGGGGCCTATGGCTATACCCGCATCAAGCGGGATTTCCGCGCCCGCACCCAGGTTGAACGGGTGGTGATGCTTGGCCTGCTGCTGGCGTCGCTGATCGCGATATTGACGACGCTGGGCATCGTCGGATCGCTGCTGTTTGAATCGCTGCGCTTCTTCAGCAAGGTGCCGGTCACCAGTTTCGTCTTCGGCACAGAGTGGAACCCGCAAAGCGGCGCGGCCGTCGATCCGGCGACATTCGGTGCACTTCCGCTCTTTTGGGGCACGATCCTGATCGGCGCGATCATCGCGATGCTTGTCGCCATTCCGCTCGGCCTGATGAGCGCCATTTATCTCACCCAATATGCCAGCAGCCGGCTGCGCAGCATCCTGAAACCGATGCTGGAAATTCTGGCCGGCGTCCCGACGGTGGTCTATGGCTATTTTGCCGCGCTCACGGTGGCACCGGCCTTGCGTGACTTTGCGGCATGGGCAGGCATCCCCGGTGCCAGCACCGAAAGCGCGCTGGCCGCAGGCATTGTCATGGGCGTGATGATCATTCCCTTCGTCTCCTCGGTTGCCGATGATGCGATCGCAGCGGTGCCGCAGGCAATGCGCGATGGCTCGCTCGCGATGGGCGCAACCACCAGCGAAACGATCCGCCAGGTGCTCATTCCAGCGGCCCTGCCGGGCGTGATCGGCGGCGTGCTGCTGGCCGTCAGCCGCGCCATTGGCGAGACGATGATCGTGGTGATGGCTGCCGGGCTTTCGGCGAATTTCACGGCCAATCCCTTTGCCAGCGTGACCACCGTGACAGCCCAGATCGTCAAGCTGCTGACGGGCGATACCGAATTTGAAAGCGCAAAGACCCTGGCCGCATTCGCCCTTGGCCTCGTGCTGTTCATCGTCACCCTGATCCTCAACATCGTCGCGCTGCGCATCGTGAAGAGATATCGGGAGGCATATGACTGACACGATGGTTCTGCCGGATGCCCCTGATGCCGCGCCAGCGGTGCGCGCCCCCACTGATTGGAGTGCGGATGTGATGCAAAGGCGCATACGGCGCCGCTATGGTGCGGAGCGTCGCTTCCGCGCGCTCGGGCTGTTCAGCGTTGCGCTTTCGCTCGCCTTTCTGGCCTTCCTGTTGTTCACCATGGCGGCAAAGGGCATTTCGGGCTTTTCGGAGACCCGCATCGCCCTGCCGATCGACTTCACCATGGCGCCCGGCGGTTCTGATCCCAATATGGTGCGCGCAGAGGGCAAGGCCGCACTGGCCAATGCCAATCTGGATGGCATCATCGCCTTTGCCGCAGAGCAGCGCTTTGGCCCCGGTGCAGCAGCCTATTTTGCCGATAGCGCCAAGGAAAAGCTGGCCAGCGAAATTGTCGCCAATCCAGATCTGCTGTTGGGCAACGGCGTGATCACCTTGCCCGCGGCGTCGGATATCGACATTGCCTATAAGGGCACTGGCAAGCCGGAGGCAGAACGCGCCATTGCCGCGCTCGAAAAATCGGGCAGCTTGTCGAGCGGGTTCAGCTGGTCGTTCCTCAGCCAGGCCGATGCGACCGACCCCGTCGCCGCCGGTATCTGGGGCGCGCTCAAGGGATCGGTGCTGACGCTGCTGGTCACGCTGCTGCTTGCTTTCCCCATCGGCGTGTGCACCGCAATTTATCTTGAGGAATACGCCCCGCGCAATCGCTGGGCAGACCTGCTCGAAGTGTCGATCAACAATCTCGCGGCGGTGCCCTCGATCATCTTCGGCCTGTTGGCGCTCGCCGTGTTTCTCAACTGGTTCGGG